>JAYWDN010000023.1:0-7349 GCA_043780615.1 Bacteroidota bacterium
CCTTCAAAACATGAAATTTTTATTCCGTGGCTAATTATTTCTTTTTGCAAAGAATCTTGAAGCACGGTGGCCACTTCGCGCTTGGCTTCGGTTTGTTTCAGCGTAGCAAAAAAAACAGTGATCAATTGGCGGTCGGCAGGGCGGCCATCTACTTGCCAAGTGGAGCCATCAAATTTCAATTCAATTTTTTCTTTAGTGGATTCTAAAATAAAACGATCAATTGTTTCCAAGTTTGAAAGTTGGAACATGCCTTTGTCAACCAACGAATTGTTTTTTGAATTGGTGAACACAAAAAACAAAACGATGCAGAGCAACAAGGTGACCAATGAAATCGAGAGCCGGATATTTTTTTTTCGTTGCATGGTCAGAAGCGTGCGTATTTTACTTTTCGGAAGTACGAGCGGACAATTCCAAAAGCCAGCAAAACCACTAGAGGCACGGCTAGGTTTAGTGTTTGCCAAAAACTTTTTTCGTTTTTGATTTTTGTTTTGTCGAGCGGGCGGATCTTCACTTCTTTGTTGCGTGCATTGATCAATCCATTTTCATCGGAGAGGTAAGCCACCATATTCAACAGCAAATCTTGATTGGCAAAAGTATATTGTGTGAACGGGTCGAAGCCGAGTGCTTGCGGCTTGCCATCGCGCGGGTTCACATCGTTGCGCGCCAGGTCGCCATCGGCCACTACAATTATTTTTGTGGGCAAACTTTTTTCACGAAAGTGTGAAGTATCAGTTCCCTCGGGGGCGAAACGGTTTTTATAGAGCGAAGTAAATTCCCCTTCGAGCAAATAGGCCAACGGAATTTTTCCGGCATTGAATTTTTCATCTTTCAATTGCTTGCGCAAATCAGCCACGCTGACTTTGACAGGCGCTGTCATTTTGCGCGAGTAGGGCGAAGAGAAAAGGAGCGGGGTCTTCTTCACGCCCACCGCTTTCACGGTGTCGATGCTGCTGATAAACTTTGTCAGTGATGCATCGAGGTTGCGCGTGATCGGATGTGTGGCATATTGGTTGACGAGTGGAAAGAAGGGCCACTCTAATTGCATGATCTGCGGACGGTTGCCCGCCTTGCCCACCACGATGGGATATTTTCCCGACACCCGGTCTTCAATCAAATCGGGATTGATGCGCACCCCGTATTTAAAAAGCTGATCGTCTAAGTTTAGATGGTATGGAAACGCAAAGTAATCATCGCGCGAAGCACTGTCCATGTTGGCCTCCAGCCGGTCGATGAGAAAAAGAATTTTTCCTCCATGCATCAAATATTGATCAAGTTTGTATTTGTCGGAAGCAGAAAATTCAGTTTTTGGTTTCGCGATGATGAGCAGTTGGTAGTTTTCTATTTTCTGTTTTTTAGCCAAGTCAATTTTGAACACATCGTATTGTTCGAGCAACGCATTATTGAAGCCCACAATTTGCAAGCTGTCCAGTTCGCCATGGCCGCGCAGCAGCCCAATTTTTTTGCGCTTGTTGTTGCTGAGTTTATAAATCGCGTTGGCCAATTCGTATTCCGTTCCTTCAACAGATTGGTTGAGCACCTCTTGCGCATTTTGTGCGCGGTTGCCCTTGAGCAACATCACTCCTTGTTCAAAGCCATCGTATGAAACGAGCGCGCCCGGGAAAACAAATTTTTCTACACGCTGTCCGTTTTCGGTTTCGATCACGTTCATCGGGGTGATGCCTTTGGCGGCAAGGCTGTTCATAAATTCGTTGCGCGCTTTTTCACCAGTCGCCTGCGCGGGGTTGGTGAAAATAAATTTGACTTTGTTGTGCGAGTAGATCCGGAATTCCTCCAGCGTTTCGCGCACCGATTTTTGAAACCGCTTGAACCCTGAATTGAGATCGCCTTCTAAAAAAACTTCGATGAACACGTCATCTTCTAATTTGTTTAATAGTTCTTTCGTTTGGGGCTTGATAGTGTACCGTTTTTCTTCTGTTAAATCCATCCTAAAAAAATGAAGCGAGGCCACGCAGTTCAGCAGCACCACAAGAGCAATGCCGTTGAATAGCATGAGAATATCGCCTGTTTTTCTACTGTTCATTCGTTAATTGTTAATTGTTAATCGTTAAATGTTTGTGGCCTATTAACCAATAACTATTAACGAAATAACGGGCCTACCATTGCCTGCTTCCAATCACTGTCTTTGCGCCAAGCAACATCAGCCCCGCTACACTAATAAAATAAATCACATCACGGCTATCGATCAACCCTTTGCTCAGTGCTTCATAATGGTAAAGAATGCCGAATTGTTTTATCGTCAGTGCCCAGCTGCCTGCCAGTGTTGCGAGCGAATTGAAGCCGCTATAAAAAATAAAACAAAAAAATGCAGCAAGGATAAACGACACGATCTGGTTGGTGGTGAGCGATGATGCCAAAATACCGATGGCAGAAAATACCAATGCCAAGAGCGAAAGCCCGATGTACGAACCCATCACCCCGGCTGTGTCGATATTGCCAACAGGGTTGCCCAATCTTGAAATCGAAAAATAATAAATGAGTGTGGGCATGAGCGCGATCAGCACGAGCGCAAACGAGGCGAAGAATTTTCCCAGCACAATGCCCCAATCGCTGAGCGGCTTGGTGAGCAGCAGTTCCATGGTGCCCATTTTTATTTCTTCGGCAAAACTTTTCATGGTGATGGCGGGAATGAGAAAAATAAAAACGAACGGCCCCATCGAAAACAACGTGTCCATGTCGGCAAAGCCATAGTCGAGCACAGACGTTTCGGGGAACACCCACAACAGCAAGCCGATGCCGGTGAGGAAAACCCCAATCACCAAGTAGGCGATGAGTGAACTAAGATAACTGTTGAACTCTTTGGCGAAGACGTAGATCATACGGGCTGGGCTGCGGTTAATGACCTGAAAATCTCTTCCAGGGAGTTTTCTTCTTGACTTAAACTGAGAAGAGAATTATTTTTTTCGGAAGCAAAGCGGAAGAGCTCTTGCCGCACGTCTGCACCGGGCTTTGAAAAAACACGAAAAGAATTTCCATCGACCGTAACTTTCTCAACGCCAGCAAGGGCGGCAAGAGCATTAAGCTGAACCGGTTCTTTAAACTCCACCACGATCACCACCGTGTTTTCTTTTTGACCCGTTAAATTTTTCAACAGATCGTCAGCAACTATTTTGCCTTGGTTGATCACAATCACGCGGTCGCACAAGGCTTGCACTTCTTGCATGATGTGCGTGGAAAAGATCACGGTTTTATTTCTACTTATTTCTTTGATGAGTTTTCGGATCTCTACAATCTGGTTGGGGTCGAGGCCAGAGGTGGGCTCATCCAAAATCAACACTTCGGGATTGTGGATCAATGCTTGCGCCAAGCCCACGCGCTGCCGATACCCTTTTGACAGTGAGCCGATCAATTTATTCTGTTCGCGTTCAAGCCCGCACAAAGAAATCATTTCATGGGTGCGCGCCTTGAGGTGTGCCGAGGGGATTTGATACACCCGCCCGATGAAATGCAGGTATTCGTGCACAAACATGTCGAGGTAGAGGGGGTTGTGCTCGGGCAGGTAGCCGATGATTTTTTTCGCCTGCATGGGTTGGGCGGCCACATCAAACCCACCCACGCGCACACTGCCGCTGGTGGCAGGCAAAAACCCGGTGGCTATTTTCATGGTGGTAGATTTGCCCGCCCCATTGGGGCCAAGAAAACCAACCACTTCGCCAGCCTCGATGGAAAAAGAAATATCGTCAACGGCTTTTTGCTGGCCGTAAATTTTGGTGAGGTGATGGATGTGCAACGACATGAGCGGCAAAAATACAAATTGTCCCGATAGTTATCGGGATGGATTTATGCCACTTTGGTTGGTGACCCTTACTTGATCACCACCAACTTCTCTGTCTTGTTTAGCTTATTGGACTCAACCCTGATGATGTTAAGCCCCGCAGCCAAAGCAGAGGCATCAAACTCCAGCGCGTGTTCACCAGCTTCAGAAAATTGATCTACCGGTGTGGCAATCACCTGCCCAGAGAAATCAAGGATACTCATTTTTGAATAGCTCGCTTCGCGCAGCGTAAACACCATAGTTGTTTTGCCCGAGGTGGGGTTGGGGAATAGATGAACCCCTTTATCTTCTTCTTTTTCTTCAATGCTTTTTCCAACTCGCTCATCTTCATGCCCATCTTTTTCTTTTTTAAAAGGCTTGAGTAACCTGGTTGGAGAGTTGTAAGAGGATGAAGCACAAAATGATTTGGAATCCAAACAAGGAGTTTCGACAAGCTCAAACTGACAACACGGGGTTGTTTTGAGTAACACCAGTTACTTCGCAATCAACAACCTCTTGGTTTGCCTGCCCTTGCTGGTTTCAAGGGTGTAGATGTAAACCCCGTTCGAAAGATTGGTGGTTTCAAAAGACAGATCGTAAAACCCGGCCTCTTGGAACGAATCAACCAAAACCGAAATCACCTGGCCTGTTAAATCCTGGATGGCGAGCTTCACATTCGAAGGCTCCTCTACATAATATTGAAATGAAACTTTGGACTGGGCGGGGTTGGGGTAGGCGGTGGTTTCATGCAATTTATTTTCAATTCTTATTTCTAGTTGTTGTACTGGATCATCAGCTTTTTTTGAAGCGGTAAGAGGTGTATTTGCTTTATAAGTGCTGCTTGCGCAAAACGAATTAACAGATGAAGTTGTCTGAGGGCTAAGTGAATAATTTACAGGAAAAGGATAATTTCCTCCCTTTATAATGATACCAGTGCCAATTGACGAGCCTGTAGTCAGTACTGAATTGCCTCCCGTGTTGAATGTTGCGGTAGCTCCATTAGTAGTGGTTAAATTGCCGGTTACTGTTATATTCTTCCAAGCGGATATTGTATTAGAGGCTGCATAGTTAGTAGTACCAATCGTTAGATTCTCTGCGTATGAACCACCACCGCTCACAGGAGGGGAAAAACTCAAACTGACAGGATAGGTTATTACATACAATGCTCTATTGGGAGCTCCGTTTTTGTTCAAATCCTGAAATTCTAAATCCAGCATCAAGCTCAAAGTTGGAATAGCACTTTCCAGTCTCAAGCCTCCATAACTGAACAGAAGAGAAGACAGGGATTCTATAGGCACTACCGGTGTGGTATATTTTGTTCCCTTACTGGTGGTGTACCTTGTAAAAAGATTTGCGCCTTGCTGTCCTCCTGTTGCCTGCATTTCATAAGAAGCATATACCCTTGAGTTGGCAAGGTTTACTTTCACGGCCGGGTTGAAAACATATTGCAGGGGAGAAGACAATTGGAACTGCTTATACACATAACGGTCAGCGCCAGTGCGGTACGGATCGATATCATAGGTGTCACCATACGTGAGCGATACCTGTGGTGTGGAAAGAAGAGCAAACACACCGAGTACCTCATTGTACATGGGGTAGTAAGGATTGCTTGAACAGCATTCAGGCGCATTATCGCTTCCCAAACTACCTGGGTTAGCAATCACATACTTAAAGTTTTGAGTAACATTAGATTTTATTTTACCAACGAGAGACATTTCACCTTGTATTACTGAAGGCAATGACGAGGGAGTCGAGCCGATTGCACTAGAAAAAAAATCTGAAATTGTTGCTGCCGCCTCCAGCCCTTTTGCGACATCCTGTTTACCGGGAACACGGTCTACGGATTTACTACCTGCTAAAAGTGCTTTACTTAAAATTCCAAACCCATCCTTTAGGAATTGGGGGAGGCTACTCGCATTGGCTGAAGCATTATAGTCAGATATTAATGAAGTTATACTCGAATAAGTCATCATGCCTGCATTAAGTGTATAGTCTGATAGGTTATCATATACTGATGTCAAATAGTTTTTGAAATCATAAATATTAGTTTTTGTATCTACTAAGTAGTCTACAGGTGTAGAAGTACCTATAAATCGGCCGTACATAGTAACGCTCATTTCTTGAACCTTCTCAAAAGAAACTCTAAGGGTTGATGATGTATTGCAGGTACATGGATCATAAGCAACTTTGAAATCAGCAAAAAAAGGAAGGTCTGGTGCTGGAGGATAGAAGGCAGGTGTAGAAGAATAAATTTTTGAAGAAGGTTGATCTAATGGCAAGGCTAGTTTGTTGTAGTATGAAAAAATTCCGGTTACTGCATTGGGCATTGACAATCGAACATTGAGTGCTGAAAAATCGCCATTGGTCGAGGGAAGCCACCCTATAACACGAAGGGTTCCAGAATATTTGTTATAAAGTATAATGTAAGGACCAATTGGTGGATCACTTGTATTTGTTGTTCCATCTGCTCTATAGCCAAAGTCTTTTCGGATGAGTTCCCAACCATCTTGAGGATTGTAATCATTATTTATTCCATTATTATCTGGGAAAGCAATGATATTATTTAAATAATCATAATTAACCCCACGAAAAAATGGTGATACTATGTTCGAAATACTGTGGTATGTAGGTGAGGTGGGTAAGCTTAAGCTAAAGTTGGACTGCCGCCAGTCAAATTTGTTGGTACCAAAATTTAATTTATAAACTGCATTGTAAGGAGGATTGGGCCAAACCGTATTGTCGGGGTTGGTTGTTATTCCGCGCACACAATCTTGTGCTGACAAATTTTTACAAATAATGCAGAGAATGATAAAGTAGAATGCCCTCATTGGTTTGCTTATTTAATTTTCCTTTTTCCAACAAATTTCTTTTTTGTCAGGTTGCTTGTTGTAACGTCAGCGTAATAAGAATAATCTATAATTATCTCGTCCTTGCTGGGACCAATCGTTGCAATACCATTAATACCGCCATAGTTGCAAACAACACCACCCGATAAAAAAAGCAGCTCTTTGTAGCCATACAGATTACCGTTATCCGAAACAAATAATTTGCATCCGGGAAGTATGTTATTTACAAAGGATCCTGTTGTCTGAGTTTGAAATGGATAGGGACTTGGTTTACAGAGATCGATGCTCACGCTAAAGGTATCTTTGGGCGAAAGAGTATTATATCCAACAAATGTGCCTTTTATGAGTGAGTGAGTACAACCCTCCACGAAATAAACTTTCTTGGTGATAGTATCAATGCCATTGTCTTTGGGGAAACAATTCGAATTAGGCTTCTTGGTAAGTATAAGCATGACAGGAATAGACTGACCAACCAGAGACGTGGGGAAGTTAAGCGAAACGCTTCGGTTATTATAAATACCTGCCCCTATGTGCCATTCGTACGAATCTGCTAAAGAGTCTTTGGCTGTGAAGCGGACATACAAAGAGCTTACCGTGTCACAACTATAATATTTCCAAGCCTTATCAACATCCACAATGTTGCTGTGGTCTTCCATGATAGTAAAATCTGCAGAAGTTTGATGCAGTGCTTTGCAGGGGTCAACTTTTTCATCTTTATGGCAGCTCTCCAA
>JAYWDN010000024.1:0-41071 GCA_043780615.1 Bacteroidota bacterium
ATTCGCAAAATCCCTACCACCCTGAATCCGGCTTCCGGAAACATCCTGTTCATTATTAATAGGAATTCCATCCACTATCCAAAGCGGATTGTTCCGTCCGCTTAAAGAGGTTACACCTCGAATAACAACTTTTGATGATCCGCCCAGGTTTCCAGAACTCTGGTTAATAAACATACCGGTAACCTTTCCTTGCAAGGCATTGAGTATATTGGTTTCGCGCGCATTGGTCAAGTCTTCAGACTTAACCCCCGTTACACCAAAACCAAGTTCCCTCGGTGACTTTTCAATACCAAGTGCGGTAACAACTACTTCCGCCAATTGTTTTGTATCAGAAGCCAGTTGTGCGTCAACAATTGATCGCTCACCAATTGCAATTTCCTGAGACTCAAAACCAATAAAGGAAATGATTAAGGTAGAACCTGCTGGAGCTGAAAGGGAGTACTTCCCTTCCGCATCAGTAAAAGTACCATTTGTAGTGCCTTTGATCACCACATTCACACCAGGCAAAGTACTTCCATCTTTGTTGGATGTAACTTTACCTGAAACCGGCCTTTCCTGGGCAAAGGCTAAGGAAGCCCCCATCAGAAATGCCGTGAGCATTAGTAAAATTTTTCTCATAGAAATAAAATTTAGTTTGGGTTAGGAGGCTCAAAAGTATAATAATATTTATATGTTCAAACACCGTTTAACACATTTCTTTACCTTTTAACCCAAGGTAACGTTTTAGACTTTAGTTAGAATATTTTCTGTGCGACTCAATCACTTAAGTTCTACCACATAGCATAAGGTTAGTTTGGAATAATACTTGCTCAAAGCGACTGATTTTCGATGCGTTAATGTGGAATTATTTTTTCTAAGGCATAATCTTGGCTTACAGTTACACCCCCTTTTCATTCTTTTTTTTGAGCTAGTCGGTATCTTAGAACCGAATACAAAATGTTTTGGTATGAGCCGTTTGTGTAAGCACGCTCAGACTATACCGTTTGCAGGGGGTAGTTGAAACTGTTTTATAGGGAGGGCCGATGCTACTTGGTGGGCTACTCGTTTGAGTTTTTATTTCGGAGTTCTCTAAGGCGAACCTACGATACGATTGACTTCAACAGAATCTTAATATCCGCAATATTGGTTCTCATTGAATGCTGTGTTCAAGTGATACGTGCAACTTTTAGTTTTTGTAAAAATACAGCAGACCAAAGGGTTGAGTTGTTTATCAAACGGGGCAATGGTTACAATGCGATAACTCATCGAGCAATTCGCTGAGAGGTTTTGGTTTCAGCTTGCCCTATTTGGCCAGGTTGACACCATGATAATTTTATACTGGGCCAGACGTCTTCGATCCTATTGCATATCGTGCCAGCAGCCACTTAGAAAAACGAAACCCAGCCCAACCACTTGCCAGCCCCACGAGCGCACCACAAAAAATATCTCCTGGATAATGCACGCCCAAATAGATTCGGGTGTAGGTCATCAGCAAAGCCCACAAAAATATCCAGCCGATCCAACGATACTGTTTTTTGAGAGCCAGCCAGACAAAAAGAGCAACACCAAACGTGTTGGCGGCATGGCTCGAAGCAAACCCGTAGAGGCCACCTTTGTAGCCATTCACCAAATGTACCAGCCCTTGAAGGCTCGGCTCTTGCGAGGGTCGAAGTCGTTCAAAGAAAGGTTTCATCAGCGATGATGTGATTTGGTCGGCCAACAACACCGTGAGTGCTGCCCCCAGCAGAATGTACCAGCCTTCGCTTTTGTATTTTTTAAAAATCAAAAAAATGAGCAGCACATAAAGGGGCAACCAAAAATATGTTTTGGTAAGGTAAAACACGATGGGGTCAATGGCGGGGTGATGATAGCCATTGAAAAACAGCAACAGTTTTTTGTCAAGCTCGATCAGTGTCTCCAAAGGGTGAAATGTTTTTCAGTAAAAGGCATAAGACAGTTTTTTATTCGATCAAATATCTTAAAATTTACAAGAAATAAATTGTCTATGGAACGTTTTGATTTGGTGGTGATTGGTGCAGGCCCTTCTGGCTATGCTGCCGCGATGCGCGCTATTGATTTTAAAAAGAAAATTTTGTTGGTCGAGAAAAGCAAAGTGGGTGGTGCTGGCGTAACCAACGGGGCACTCTCCTCTAAGACTTGGTGGGAACTTTCGCGTGAGGCATCGGCCTTTCGCAAAAACTTGAAACGCTACAATATCAATGCCCCGGATGCGAACTACAAAGAAATTCAGAACGAAGTGCGCAAGGCGGTGCATGAACGAAAGTCGATGTTGGAAGAACACATGGCCCTGCTCAAAAATTCCAACTATTCAGAACTGCTCGAATTCAAAACCGGAACTGCGCGCTTGCTCGACAACCATCATATTGAAATTGTCAATGGAACGAACACAGAGACCGTTTTTGCAGAAAATATTATTCTCGCCACCGGCAGCCGCCCACGCTATTTGCCCGAACTGCCCATCGATGAAAAATTGGTAATGACCAGCGAGGGTATTGAAAGCATGGACAATTTCCCCGAGAGTATGGTGATTGTTGGTGCGGGTGTGATCGGTTGTGAATACGCTACTATCTTCTCGGGCTTCGGTCGCACCAAGGTACACTTGATTGATAAGGGCGATCGCATTCTTCCATTTGAAGATATCGATGTAGTGAACATTATTGAGCGCAACATGGAAAACAACGGAGTGCTTATCCACCGCAACTCGCGGTTGATTGGCATGAAGGAAGTGAACAACCGTGTGGAGTATGAATTGGAATACAACGATGGCAGCCGCGAAATTTTCAATGTAGAGAAAGCCCTTGTGTCGGTGGGCCGTGTAGCCAATATCGAAAACCTGTGGAGCGATAAAGTGGGCATCGAAATGACCAAGCGTGGCATTACCAACAACGATACACAAACCAGCATCACCAACATTTATGCCGTGGGCGACCTCACCGCAGACATCTCGTTGGTGAACGTGGGCGAACTCGAAGGCCGCTATGCTGTTGAAAAAATGTTTGGTTTGCCGCACCGCGATTTGGTCTATGAAAACATCAGCACGATCATGTTCCTCAACCCTGAAGTGGCAGGCGTTGGGCTGAACGAGACGCAGGCCAAAGAACAGAAGATGGATTACAAAGTGGTGACACTGGAGTACAGCACCATTCCGCGCGCTATTGCCAAGCGCAACACACAGGGGTTCATCAAGCTGCTCGTCACCAACGATGAGGCCATGAAAATTTTGGGAATGAAAGTAGTGGGCAACAATGCCAGCAGCGCGATACAAGCCGTAGCCGTTTTAATTTCGATGGACAAGGGCATCGAAGAATTGGCCGAGTGCGTGCACCCACACCCGAGCATCACCGAGGGCATTCAAGAGTGCGTGCGCATGCTCATGGGCAAGTCGCTGTTCAAGCCATCGGCCTTGCGTAGCCACCTCTCGTGTAGAAGGTTTGTGAATGGTGGATATGAAGACATTGTTTTTTGATTCTTTGAATTTTGACATGAAAAACGTTTTCATCTTAGGGGTACTATTTTTCTGCTCTTGTTCTGTAGAAAGAAAGTATCTCATTAGTCACGAACGAAAAACGCATCCCTACGAGCAGATCAATTTTGTTGAGTTGATGCGCAAGTACATGGATAAAGAAAAGCCACTGCAAACTAATGTAGAAGGGATCTACTCGGTATCGAGTATTGTGTTGAAGAAAAACAAGGGATTGTTTTCGTCTGTTGAAAAAGAAAAGACGGTTGACCGGAAAGAGAACTACGCCCAAGTGGCAGTGATCCGCGACAATGCCCGAAACAATCGAGAGTACATTGAAGTGCCGATCGATAAAAATTATTTACCCTCGTACTCGGTGCGTGGTGAGTTTACCACGTTGTCGGAAGGGAATATTTTGGTGCTCAAACATTTCGAGCCCAAAGGGCGCGTGCTCAACTACTCGTTTACATTCGATCAAGAAAAGGAAATCCTTGAAGGCATACGCATTGAAACAAATGGCGGGGTAACGTACACCTACAAACTTACGTTCGCAAAACTTTATCCTAAGACAATTACGGTTCAGGAATAGCAATTATTTTTGATCGCTAATAGTACACCACCACTTCATCCAACGGTTTCCGTTTTAGTTTAGGCACAAATGTTTCATCGGCTGGAAAGCCAACAGGGATGAGGAGAAACGGGCGTTCGTTTTCTGGGCGTTTCAATAATTTTGAGAGAAAGCTCATTGGGCTGGGGGTGTGCGTGAGTGCCACGAGCCCGGCATGGTGTATGGCGGCCAACAAAAAACCGCACGCCAATCCTACCGATTCGTTTACATAATAATTGTTGCGCTTCGTGCCATCGGCCTGAATGTCGTACGCTTTTTTGAAGACAATGATCAGGCACGGGGCTATTTCCAAAAAAGATTTTTTCCAATCGGTTTGCAACGGCCTCAGGTCTTGTAGCCACTCTTCGCTCATGCGGCCTTCGTAACTTTCTTTTTCTTCTTTCTCGGCTGCCGCCCGGATTTCCTTTTTGAAGTTGATGTCTTTCACCACACAAAATGTCCACGGCTGTTTGTGCGCACCCGATGGCGCAGTGGAGGCAGTCAATAAAAGTTGCTCAATCACTTTGTCGGGTAGGGGCTTGTCAGAGAAGTCGCGCACGGTTCTGCGTTGGTCCATCCACTGGTGAAATTCATTGCACCGTTGTTGCATGGTGGCTTCATTGTAGGTATCGTGATGGTATTCTACAAAAGGGTAGCCATCGATCAGTTTTTCTTTCACGTTAAAAATAATTGCTTTAAAGGTAGGTCAAATGCACCTAAATGTTTCGCCATCGGGCCAACGATTTTATGACTACTTTGAAAAATGTCTTTGTTTGAGAATACTCACTACGTCTCTTAACTGACAACCTTTCGCAGTAAGCAAAACCAAATAATGGTACATCAAGTCGGCTGCTTCGTTCAGGAAAAATCCGTTGTTGTTGTCCTTCGCTTCGATCACCAACTCTACTGCCTCTTCGCCCACCTTTTGCGCTATCTTGTTAATGCCCGAACCCAGCAAGGAGTTGGTGTACGATCCGGGTTTTGGATTTTTCTTTCTGTCTTGAATGATTGCTTCTAAAAAATCTAAGCCACTCAAATTATTTTTTTTGCCAAAGCAAGTATCAGTGCCTGTGTGACAGGCCGGCCCCTGCGGCAATACTTTGATCAACAGCGTGTCGTTGTCGCAATCTTGTTCGATGCTAACGAGATTAAGATAATTGCCCGAGGTTTCGCCTTTGGTCCATAAGCGTTGTTTGCTTCGGCTGAAGAACGTAAGTTTTTCTTCAGCTATTGTTTTTTGCAAAGCGATTTCGTTCATGTAGCCAAGCATCAACACATTTAGTGTCCTTGCATCTTGCACGATGCAAGGGATTAGCCCGCCTGATTTTTTGAAATCTAATTTATTAATGTCCATAGTTCAAAGCCTGACAGGCACGTGATGGTTTTTTAAAAATAATTTCAATTCAGTGATTTTAATTTTGCCAAAATGAAAAACACTGGCAGCCAAGGCCGCATCGGCTTTGCCGAGCGTGAAGGCTTCGGCAAAATGAAAAGGAGTACCTGCTCCGCCAGAGGCAATCACCGGAATGTGCAGCAATTCGTACAACTTAGATAAAGGATCAAGGGCAAAACCATCTTTGGTGCCATCGTGGTCCATGCTTGTGAATAAGATTTCGCCCGCCCCACGCTCTTGCCCTTCCTTGGCCCACGAAAATAATTTTTTGTTTGCTGGTTTTGTTCCGCCATGCGTGTGTACAACCCATTGGTTTTCAGTTTTCCGTGCATCGATGGCCAGCACAATAAACTGCGATCCAAATGCGCGAGCAAGTTCATCGATCAGATCGGGATTTTTCACTGCTGCCGAATTGATGCTTACCTTGTCAGCACCCGCTTCCAATAACGGGGCGACATCTTCGATGGAACTAATTCCGCCACCCACAGTAAATGGAATATTAACTTGAGAAGCAATTTTCTTGACAAGCTCAGCAAACGTTTTTCTTTTTTCGGTTGTCGCAGAAATATCGAGGAACACTAATTCGTCAGCACCCTGTTCAGCATAAGTTGCAGCGAGCTCCACAGGATCGCCTGCATCGCGCAAGCCAACAAAATTGATGCCTTTCACGGTACGCCCATCTTTAATATCAAGGCAGGGTATGATTCGTTTGGTCAACATTTCGTTTTAAAAGAATAATGCTACCAATTCAAGTTTTGAAGCTTGTGATTTGAGTTTTGGTATTTGAAAATTCATTTCGCCATTTTCTTTAAGTCCCGCAGTTTGATTCTTCCTTCGTAAATCGCTTTGCCAATGATGGCACCGTGCAAGTTTACTAATTTTAATTTTTTCAGATCACTTACCGAAGATATTCCGCCACTTGCATTGATCTTCAATGCGGGGAAACGTTCCTTTATTTTTTTGTACAAATCAAAGTTGGGCCCCTTTAACATTCCATCCGAACCAATATCTGTGCACGTTACATATTCAAGCCCATACTCTATAAATTGATCCACGAGATCAATCACCCGGTAATTGGCCGACTCGAGCCAGCCGTTGATCATCACGTTTTCGTTTCTTACATCTGCACTCAAAATAAAATTCTCAGCGCCATACTTTTTTAACCAATAAATAAATTTGTCGGGTTTCTTGATCGCCAAGCTTCCAATGTTGATTTGGTTGATGCCGAGTTCTAATAAATATTCCACTTCGTCATCTTCACATACACCACCGCCAAAGTCAACAGTCAGTGCAGTTTTGTTTTGGATTTCCTCCACTACTTTCCAGTTTACCACACTGCCTTTTTTTGCGCCATCTAAATCTACGAGGTGCAAATATTCCAAATCTGCTTCTTGAAATTCCAACGCCACATCTACTGGATTCTCACGATAGATTTTCATTTGTCCAAAATCGCCCTGTGTAAGGCGCACACACTTGCCGTCAATGATATCAATGGCTGGGATGATTTTCATTCCCATAACTATGATTGCTTTATAAAATTTTCTAAAACCATTTCACCAACACGAGCTGATTTTTCGGGATGGAACTGCACTGCATAAAAATTGTTTCTTCTCATCGCTGCGCTAAAAGGCTCAATGTAATTTGCCACGGCCGAAGTAAAATTATTAACTGGAACATAATAGCTGTGTATGAAATATACGAATTGATTTTTCAACCTGCTATCCACCCAATCGGTTGTGTTTGTTAACGAATTCCAACCCATGTGGGGCACCTTCTGATGACGATCGGTTTTGAATTGCTTTACGCTTTCATCAAAAATGCCGAGGCAGTCGGTATTATTTTCTTCCGAGTGTTTGCACATCAATTGCATGCCGAGACATATTCCAAGCACAGGTTGTTTAAGGTCGATGATCAATTGATCTAATTTTTTTTCTTTTAAATAGTTCATCGTAGAACTGGCTTCGCCTACTCCAGGAAAAATTACTTTGTCGGATTTGAGAATTTGCTCGGCATTATCGGTGATTTCAAAATCGACATACAAGCGTTCAAGCGCAAAAGCCACTGAGCGAATGTTGCCTGCGTTGTATTTGATTATTGAGACTTTCATTTAGATCATTTAGATAAAATCACTGCAACAGATAGCACTCGGATACCCATTTCAATTTGTTGCATCTGTGGTTTTGTATTTGTGATTCGTGCTTATAATACTTCCTTAGTGCTTGGCAATTGATCGCCTTCTTTCTTTACTGCCATTTTCATTGATTTAGCAAAGGCTTTAAAAATTGCTTCAATCTTGTGGTGCTCATTAGTTCCTTCTGCTTTGATGTTGAGGTTGCAGTTGGAAGCATCGCTGAATGATTTAAAAAAATGGAAAAACATTTCGGTTGGTACTTCGCCAATTTTTTCTCTTTTAAATTCGGTCTCCCACACCAACCATGGTCGTCCGCCAAAATCAATGGCTACTTGTGCAAGGCAGTCATCCATTGGCAAACAAAATCCATAGCGCTCAAGCCCCCGCTTGTCACCCAATGCTCTCAAAAAGGTTTCTCCAAATGTAATCGCTGTGTCTTCAATGGTGTGGTGTTCATCAATGTGCAGATCACCTCTTGAATGAATTAACAAATCTATTTGTGCGTGCCTTGCAATTTGTTCGAGCATGTGATCGAAGAACCCAAGACCGGTATTGATGTTGGCTTTTCCGATTCCATCTAAATTTATTTCGACTGTGACGTTTGTTTCTTTTGTGATGCGAGTTGATTGTGCGATTCGCTTTGCTTTGACAGTTTCATAAACATCTTTCCATGAATTGGTTATCAAAGTACAATTTTCCAACAAACTATTTTGCTCCAATTCGCTTTCTAAATTTTTGGTGAATAATATTCCTTTCGCGCCCAAGTTTTTTGCTAATTGAATATCAGTAAGTCGATCGCCAATGACGAAAGAATTTTTCAAATCATATTCGTTACTCAAATATTGTGTGAGCATTCCTATTTCTGGTTTGCGAGTTGATTTATTTTCTGATGGCAAGGATTGATCAATGAAAATATTGCTAAAAGTAATTCCTTCTCCTTCCAATGTTTTAATGATTTTATTCTGCACAGGCCAAAACGTTTCTTCAGGAAAACTTGCTGTGCCAAGCCCATCTTGATTTGTCACCATGACTAACTCGTAGTTTTCTTCTCGTGCAATGTTGCCCAGCCAAGTGAACACTCTGGGAATAAATTCCAATTTCTCCAGACTGTCAATTTGTGGATTGTCAGCTCGCTCAACAATTAACGTTCCATCGCGGTCGATAAAAAGAACTTTCTTCATAGCTTTTTTAATTCATTAAGAAGTATTTGATTTTCTTTTGGCATACCGATAGTGATGCGCAAGCAATCATCGCACAATAAAACATTTGATCGGTTGCGCACTACAATTCCTTTTTTTAGTAAACTACCATATACTTGCTTTGCATTTTTAAAACGCACTAAAATAAAATTGGCACCTGAAGGAAATACGTGTTCAACTATTTTTATTTTTACCAATTGGGAGGCCAAAATTTTTCTTTGTGCGATGATTTCATTCACTTGTTCATTTTTCTTATCAAGGTCGTTCAATTTACCCAGCGCAATAGTTTGAACAATGGAGCTGATGTTATAAGGTGGTTTGATTTTGTTGAGAATGGTGATTATTTCTGGATTGGCAAAACACATCCCCAGTCTTAAGCCGGCCAAGCCCCACGCTTTTGAAAGGGTTTGCAAGACAACAAGATTATTATATTGGTTAAGCAACCCAACAAAGCCGGCCTTTTCGGTAAAATCGATGTAGGCTTCATCGACCACAACCAAGCCGTTAAATCTTTTAATCACCTCAATTACTTTTTCATCTGTCAATAAATTGCCTGAAGGGTTATTGGGGCTGCAAAGAAAAATAATTTTAGTTTGTGCTGTAGCTACGGATAGCGTTTGTTCAACATTAATATCAAAATCCTCGGTGAGGTTAACTGAATTTATTTTAACTGCGTTGACCGAGGCACTCACTGTGTACATGCCGTACGTTGGCCGGAGAATCATCACTTCATCAATGCCCGGTTCGCAAAACGCGCGGAACAAAAGATCAATGGCTTCATCACTGCCGTTGCCGATAAAGATTTGATCAGCTTTTACATTTCTCAATTCACAAATCCTCTTCTTCAATTTTTTCTGTTGCGGATCTGGGTAGCGATTATAATCAGTGGGGTAGGGGCTTTCGTTGGCATCTAAAAAAACAGAAGCCTCACCCTCAAACTCATCGCGAGCTGATGAATAGGGTTTCATCTCTAAAATATTTTTTCTTACCAGTCTGTCTATCTCCATTTCGTTTAATTAGTATTTGTTAATTGTTTATTGGTATATGGTAATTGGTAATTGCTGTTGATTGCCAACTGCTCACTGCCTACTATTTATTTCTCCTCACTCTCACCGCCTCTGCATGCCCTTTCAATTGTTCTGCTTCCGCCATTAGCTCGATGGTTGGGCCGATATTTTTTAATCCATCCTTTGTAATCTTTTGAATGGTGATGTATTTTATAAAACTTTCCAATGACACGCCACCATAGCTTTTTGCAAAGCCATTCGTGGGCAAAGTATGGTTTGTTCCCGAGGCATAATCACCTGCCGACTCTGGTGAATAAGGCCCTAAGAAAATGCAGCCCACATTTTTTATTTTTTCTACTAGTTCATCACAATCTTTTGTGTTGATGATCACGTGTTCGGGCGCATAAAAATTAATGAATTCGATCGCAAATTCTTTTTCTAAGATTATAGCTCGGCTGTTTGTCAGCACTTGCTGAGCGATTTCTTTTCTTGGCAATTTTTCTATTTGAATCCGTATTTCGTCAACTACTTTTATTACAATTTCTTCATTCGATGCCACCAACATCACTTGACTATCAGCACCATGCTCGGCTTGTGAGAGTAGATCGGCAGCGACAAAAGAAGGATCGGCATTTTCATCAGCAAGCACTAAAACTTCCGATGGCCCCGCGGGCAGATCAATTGCTGTTCCTTCAAGGTTCACCAACTGTTTGGCTTTGGTTACATATTGATTCCCTGGCCCGAATATTTTATAAACCGATGAGATAGTCTCTGTGCCGTAGGCCATTGCCGCGATTGCTTGCGCTCCGCCTACTTTGAAAATATTTTTTATCCCAACAAAATTTGCTGTGAATAAGATTGTTGAATTTATTTTTCCGTCCGCATTGGGAGGAGTACAGAGAACAATCTCTTCGCATCCTGCAAGTTTCGCTGGGATACCCACCATTAACACGGTAGAGAACAATGGCGCAGATCCTCCAGGAATATAAACACCAATTTTTTCAATTGGCTCGGCCTTACGCCAGCAGACAACTCCAGGCATTGTTTCAATTTTTGCAACTTCTCTTTTTTGTGCCGAATGAAACTTCTTAATATTTCTCGCAGCCACTTCAATTGCCTTTTTCAAATCTTGCGGCACAAGATCAATTGCTTCTTCAATTTCATTTTTCGAAACACGCAAATTGCTCAACTCAATTTTATCGAACTGAAGAGTAAATTCGCGCAAGGCTTTATCGCCCGAAGTTTTCACTCGCGACAAAATATTTTTTACAGAGCTTTCCAAAAACTCAAGTTGCATTTGCGGCCGATGACAAAGCTCGCTCCACAAATTTTTATTGGGATTATTGATTATTTTCATTTGGCTTATGCCTTGCTACTTGTGTTATTAAGCGATCATTTTCTCAATGGGCACCACTAAAATCCCTTCAGCACCCAATAACTTCAGTTGATTTATCTTTTTCCAGAAATCATTTTCGTCAACTACCGAGTGCAACGATGACCAGCCCGCTCTTCCCAACGGCATGATGGTTGGGCTTTTCATTCCCGGAATGATGCTCGTTATCTTTTCAATCGCTTCGTTGGGGCAGTTCATCAAAATGTATTTGTTGTTTTTGGCCGACTGAACAGCTTGAATTCTGAAGATCAGATCGCTGAGAATATTTTTCTTCTCCGATTCTAAATTAGAACTGGAAATTAATACAGCCTCTGACATCATAACAGTTTCCACTTCCTTCAATCCATTGCTTAAAAGTGTGCTGCCCGAACTTACAATATCACAGATGGCGTCTGCCAACCCAATGCCTGGCGCAATCTCCACCGATCCGCTGATCTCGTGAATGCCCGCTTCGATTTTATTCTCAGACAAAAATTGTTTAACAATGTTAGGGTAGGAGGTGGCTATATTTTTCTTTTGCAGCCATTGTGCACCCGAATAGTTTTCAGAGCGCGGCACTGCTATTGACAATCTGCATTTTGCGAAATCCAACCTTCTGATCAATTCATTTCCCTTTTGCTTTTCTCTATAAACATTTTCGCCAACAATCCCTGCATCGGCTACTTTATCTTCGATGTATTGTGGAATATCGTCATCGCGAAGAAAGAGAAGCTCTACGGGAAAATTTTCAGCCTGCGTCTTTAACTGGTCTCTTCCGTTATTAAAATGCAGGCCACTTTCTTTCAATAGTTTTAGTGAATCTTCTTGGAGCCTTCCCGCTTTCTGTACTGCAATCCGCAACAATGTTTTCATGATATGTTTATTTCTTTAAAAAAAGTTAAGCAAAAAAAAGCTTGCCAAGTTCGGCAAGCTTTTTTTTGAATTTATTGTAAAATCAAAACATAACCCTGCCAACGATGCGGTGTGCATGATGGTGCAGACGATGGATGTTTTGAGTTTGTTTCATTGTAATGCGAACGCAAAGTAATTGAACAATTGTCACTTTTCAAAATTACATTTGTGAGCGAATAAAATTTATGAAGAACATTGTTGGCTTTGCTATTACTTTTTTTTTGCTTCTCTCTTGCAACTCGAAAGAATCGCGTACCCAACAATTCTTATTGAAAGGCAACCTCGCCTCGAAAGAACGCAACTGGGAGCAAGCCTCTTACTATTATGCCGAAGCCATCCGAATAGAACCCTGCTTTGCCGATGCGTGGAATAACCTCGGCACGGTTTACTTCGCTCAAAAAAATTATGACAAGGCCATGGAGAAATACGAGAAGGCCGTGGCTTGCCGCCCGCAGTTTGTCAATGCGCTGCTCAACCGCGCCTACACGGGCTACGAACTGAAACAGTATTATAAAACGATCAGCGATTTGGAAAAAGTAATCGCGTTAAAACCCGATACCTCGATCACTTATTTTACACTGGGCTTGGCCTACACCAAACTTCGCGAATTTAAAAAAGCGCTCAGCGCGTTTGACAAAGCATCGCAGTTGGCGAGCACGGATAAAAAACAACGACAGGAGTTGGCAGTGAACCATGCCATTGTTCAATACTATTTAAGAAAGTTTGATGCCTCCAAAGCAGAACTGCAAGTGGCCGCAAAGGTCAACGACCGCGAACCGAATATTTACAATACGCTTTCGCTGATCGAAACGGAGCAGGGTCATTACCGTGAAGCGATTAATTTCATCAACGAGGCCATCCGCCTCGACCCCAAGCAATCGTATTATGTAAACAACCGTGGCTATATTTTCCTGTTGCAGAATGAACTTGACAAAGCCGAGGCCGACATCAACGCCAGCATCGCCAATGATCCTGACAATGCTTGGGCTTACCGCAACAAAGGAATTTTCTATTTAGCTAAAAAAGATTTTCTTCAAGCCGAGCGAATGTTGAAACAAGCCGAGCGCATGGATTCGTTTATTGATAAGATATATTTTTATCTCGGCACAGCGTATTTTAAAAATGAAAAGAAATCCTTGGCGTGTGAGGCATTTAAAAAATCGGAAGCAGTGGGAGAGAAGATGGTGACCACCGAATTATTTCACTGCCCATGAACTTGATTACTCTGGCAGAACAATTGACGGTGCGGCTAACACAACCCTTGCCGGGAAGTGCAGCGCACGAGCCACTGCGCGCCACACCCACAGGACAGATCCGACCAAAGTTTGAACATGCAGTTCCCCCCAAGCAGGGCAGTGTACTGATCTTGCTCTACGAAGACGAAGGAAAAATAAAATTCCCGCTGACGAAGCGTCAAGAATATTTGGGCGCGCATTCCGGGCAAGTCAGTTTGCCAGGAGGCAAGGCCGAACCGGGCGAGGACTTTATTCAGGCGGCTTTGCGCGAAGGGGAAGAAGAAATCGGCATTCATGCTCATGAACTCAAAGTGATTGGAAGGCTCAGCGATTTTTTTGTGATCCCCAGCAATTTCATCGTGGTGCCCGTAGTGGCTTACTCCTTGACGAAACCTAAGTTTGTAAAACAAGAGTCTGAGGTTATGAAAATTTTGCAAGGATCGCTCGATGACTTGCTTCGCGAAGACGCCATTCGAATAAAAGAAATAATTGCTGCAAGAGTTTACACCCTGCTTGCACCGCACTTTCTCATCGAAGAAGAAATCGTTTGGGGCGCTACCGCCATGATGTTGAATGAGCTCCGGGTGATCGTGAGGGAGGTGATGTAGAAAGCTGACAGATTCTGGGTTTACCTTACAACGGAAGTCTCACTGTAACCCTAGTAAATTTCATTTCTTCACTTTCGATGTGGATGGTGCCGCCCAATTTTTCAGTTGCCTTCTTTGCTAAGTAAAGCCCTAGGCCGCTACCGATAGATTTTTCGGTGCCTCTAAAAAACATATCGAACACGCTTACAATAATTTCGGCATTGATGCCCACACCATTGTCTTCCACTACCACCACAAGGAAATTGTCTTTCACCGTCACCTCTACTTTGATCAAAATGTCGGCTATGCTTTTGCGAAACACGATTCCGTTCTCTACTAAGTTTTCTAAAATGATTTTTAGCAGGTAATGATCGGAGTAAACGTGGAGTAGGGGAGGGCAATTGATTTTGATGAACTCGGTGTTCTCCCAAATAAGTGGTTGCAATGTTTTGGATATATCGTTGAACAGTTGTTCAAAATTCACTTTCGATCGTTCCAATTCTTCCCTAAAGATTTCGTGGATGTTGATGAGTTTGGAGAGCAACCGCCCCATTTCGATGGCCGTGAGCTCGATGCGGTGAATGTTCATCTTCCGCACCGACTCGTCCATCTCGCGCTGGGTGATCATCGTGAGACCTTGGATGCGCACGATGGGACCCTTCAAATCGTGCGAAGCCCGGTAGATAAACGTATCCAGTTCCTTGTTGCTGTCTTTCAACTTGTCGAGGGCAATTTTTAATTCACTGGTACGCTCGTTCACAATAGATTCTAAGTCGGTGTTGACTTCGCTCAGCTTTTTATTTTTAACGATGATTTCTTGTTGTGCCTCTTCCAAGCGGTCGCGCTGATCCATGATCTCCGACTTTTGAAATTCAAGCTCTTCGCTTTTGCGTTGTATTTCTTTCGTTCGGGCTTTTACTTTCTCTTCCAGTTTTTCGTAGAGCAATGCATTTTCAATAGAGATGGCGATCTGCGGAGCAAGGATGTCGAGCAATGCCAGCCGTTGCGAAGTAAAGGCATCGTAGGCCAAATTGTTTTCCAAGAAAATAATACAGCTCAGTTTTTCTTTTCGGATTACCGGGTAGCACAAGATCGATTTGGGTTGCTCGCGAATAAAATAACTGTCGTTGCCAAACTGCAAATCTTTGAAGGCATTGCCAAACACCAAACTCTTTTGTGTGCGCGCCACATACTGAATTACGCTGTTGGGCAGATCCGTACTGTTGTCGAGCAATTCGGTGATCATGGTCTTTTTGTTGTGCACCAAGATGCGCAGGTGGCCGTTGTCGTTATCGATGAGCACCCCGCGCTGCGCCCCGGCACTCTGCACTACAATGCCCATCATTTTCTCCAACAACTTGCCCAATACAATTTCACCGGAGATGGCCTGACTTGCCTTGACAACGGTGTTGAGGTCCAGACCTCCGGCAGCACCCGTTATCATTGAGCCTTGAATGAGTGTGGGCATGATCGTGTTCTCATCGTAGCCGCGCACGTTCAGCAAATGCCCAAACTCGTTCATCATCTGCTTTACTTTTTCGCTGGCGCCCCAATGAATGTAGCCGCGGATTGAGTTTTCAAAATAGAAAATAGAGAGGCTTTCTTTTTTCAAGTGAAAATAATACTTGCCAATCAATTCTTGAATGAGCGCACCGTCTTGGATAAATTCATTCTCTTTTGCTGCGGTGCACGCTTCATCATAGTACCGTTCGCAGTCGGCATTGCCTTGATAGGCACACCACTCGGCCAACACCAACAAGTACCGATGGCGGTGATGATCGGGGGCATGCTGTGCCCACTTTTTTAATTTTTTAAGGTTCGCTTTGATTATTTTTTGATGTCCTGATTTTTTCCCTTTGGCAGCGCGCAAATGACGCAACAAGATCAAGCTTTCATAAAAGAAAAAGATAGGATAGGCCACCGAGGCAATTGCGCTCTCCAAATATTTTTTTGCTTCTGCGATCTGCTCAACGGCTTCTTCGGGTTTCCCAAACGTAAAACACAAATATGCTTTTTGTAGATGGCAAGCAAACAACGATGTTTTATCCCTCGCTTTTTGATGGATGGGAATTTGCTCGTTCTCGTCATACACCGTGCCGATGAGCAACGTGGGCTCGCTCGATTTTCCTTTTAAATTTAAAATAGATTGTAGAAAAATTTTATTGAAGTAAAGCGGTGTGCTTTGGTTGAGCGAAGCAATCACCTCATCGCGGTGGGCGGCCTCACTTTCTAATCGCTG
This sequence comes from Bacteroidota bacterium, assembly GCA_043780615.1. GTDB lineage: Bacteria > Bacteroidota > Bacteroidia > Cytophagales > Cyclobacteriaceae > ELB16-189. The sequence continues at coordinate 16,143 of JAYWDN010000024.1, forward strand.
CAGCGAATGGCCCAAGAAGAAACTGTACAACGTTTGGTTGAATGCGCAAAGTGCAGCATATTCTATGTCGCCCGCTTCTTGTGCTTGTTGAAAAAGAGCGGGAAGCCGCAGCACAAATTCATGCGGGCGCATTTTCCAATGATTGAGAAACCCATTGATCACAATGGTGGTGCGCAGTTGCAGCCCTTTTGAATCAAATTGATTTAATAGATTTTCAGCCGCTTTTCCAATTTGATAACCTCCTTCAATGTCGCCCAACACGCCCGTTTTCACAACGCCAAAAGAAGCGTACGCAAATGGGGAGTATTCGCAGTTGCCGTACTTCAATGAGAGCTGCACTTGTTCAAATACCAAAAGAGGAAAAAGACCAGGCAGCGCAAAATAAGCCGAGCTGTTGATGCTCACCAGAATGCGCATGGCGGCCAGCATGTTGGCATCCGTCATTATCGGCAACTCATGGAGGCGTGCAACTTTTCGTTTGTTCATTTTCAATTGCACGGCCAGCAGTCCCATCACAATGTTCAACTTGGTGGGCATTATCGGTAAGCGAATTCCTAACAGCCGAAGCACTTTCAGTGCCGTGTGCACGGCTTCGAGCAATTGGTTTTTCGATTTGTGATATTGGATTTGGGTTTCATATACTTTCACTTTGTCAAGAAGTGTTCTCGCATTCTTTAAAACTTCAGCAGTAAGGTGGGTCAATAAAATAAAATTGGAAGTGAGGTAGGCCGTCTCGGTAGCTTCGCTATAAAGTTCAAGCGTGAAGGCATAATGATTTAGCCACGGCTTAAAGTCTTCTACCATTTCGATGGCCGTGGTAAAGTAGTCCATGGCCTGCGGAAAAGCTACTGAGCGCTTGGCTTTGCGCCCCGCCAAAAAATTATAATGAGCCAACTCTATCTTTTGTTGTTCGTCCTCTACACGGTTATCGGCCAGCTTAAAATGATTGACGATTTCAAAAATATGTTCTTCCGATTGGCCTCGGTTTGAAATAATAACCTTGCCGATTTTTAAATGAGTTTCTCTTAATTGCTTTTCGTCCAACAACGAGTAGGCGGCTTGTTGAATTCGATCGTGTTTAAATTTTAATCGATTAAATTCTTTCTGTATGTTGCTGCCGGCAGTGGCCAGCGAAGCCCTCGGCATTCCGTAAGGCATGATCAGTCCGCTTTTGAACGAAGGCTGCAAAAGCTTTAGTGTTTCTTCTTCGGATTGGCCAAGCACTTCGGCCAAGAACACAATTGAAAAACGATTGCCGATGCAGGCAGCCGTCATCAATGCCTGCTGCGACTGCAGCTCCATCTTGCGGATGCTCTGACAAAGAAGCTCAACCACATTGTCGGTGATGTTCAAGGTAAGGATTTGATTTTCGCTCCAGGCCCATCCTCCCGTGAGGCCACCGGGTTGCATCTCCCACTTCAGATAATTTTGTTCGTGCAACGATTTTAGAAATTGGTTTACAAAAAATGCATTGCCCAGTGTTTTTGAAAAAATGATTTCTGCCAGTGGTGCTGCTTTGGCCGTGGTGCACGACAAGGTCTCGCTTAAAATTTCTGAAATCGTTTCTTTTGAAAGTGGGCCCACGTGCCACTCTTCTATTTTTTTTATTTCCTTAATTTCTTCAATGGCTTTTGTTAATAGAAAGTTGTTGCTTTCGCGATCATCGCGGCACGCACCAATCAAAACCAATCGGCCGATTTCCTTATCGGCAACGATCACTTGTATCAAGTCAAGCGAAGCCGAATCGACCCATTGCAAATCGTCTAAGAAAATGACCAACGGGTGCTTGGTGTTTACCACTGCTTTAATGAAATTGGTAAACACAAAGTTGAAACGATAGCTCGCTTCTGTTGCGCCCACTTCAGGAAGTGGTGGCTGTGTGCCCAAAATTAATTCGAGATTGGGGATGACATTGATCAACACCTGGCTCGCATCGCCCATGGCTTTGCTCAGTTGTGTTTTCCATTTTTCAATTTCTTCTTCGGTCTCGCTGAGCAGCAAGTCAACAAATCCTTTGAAGGCTTGAATGATACTGTTGTATGGAAAGCTTGCTTGGAGTTCATCGCACTTGCCCGAAATATAAAACCCGTGGTGCGCGATCAGTTCCTTTTGCAGTTGGGCAGCCAACACCGATTTTCCTGCTCCGGCTTCGCCCTTCAATAAAATAATTTCTTGCGAAGAATTGCTGACCGCACGGTCAAGGCTTTCTTTTAATCCATGCAACTCTTTCTCGCGGCCAAACAATTTTTGTGGGAGCACAAATTGGCCTGAAATATCTTGCTCAGCAATTTTAAATTCTGAAATGTGGCCAGTGACTTGCAAGAGGGTTAAACACTTTTCCAAGTCGGCCTTCAACCCCGATGCCGATTGGTAGCGCATCTCCGCATTTTTCGACAGCAATTTTTTGATGATGCGCGACACCATCGAAGGAATTTTGTCATCGAATTCATTTGCAGCGGGCGGCTCCACGGCCAAGTGTGCATGCACCATCTCCATGGCATCGCTAAAGTTGAACGGCAGTTGGCCTGTGGCCATTTCAAACAAGGTAATCCCGAGCGAATAAAAATCGGTGCGATAGTCCACCTTGCGGTTCATCCGCCCAGTCTGCTCAGGCGACAGGTTGCTGAGCGTGCCCTCAATCCCCTCCGAAATATTTTCATAGCCCTGCGCATCGAAAGGGGTGGCCAATCCAAAATCAATGAAAGTAACTTGGTGATGGTTGTCAACTAAAATATTGTTGCTGTTGATGTCTTTGTGGTAGTACCCACGCTGATGGATTTCTACTAACTGGCCGGTGATTTCAATAGCGAGTTTCAAGAATTCGTGAATACCAAAATCTACTTTTGCGGCAATGTGTTCCTTCAGCGTTGTCCCTTGGCGGTACTCCAGCAACAAGCCTTCACGGTTGCCGATCCTTATTTTCTCCAACGCTTTGCGTGCAAAGGGCAAGTTGAGGGACCGGGTTACTTCATACTCATTGTACAGTTGAATGAGGTGTATGCTCTTAGGGTTTTCGTTGTTCAGTACTTTGATCACCACCGGGTGCAGGTAAGAAGGACTCTTCCAGAGGTAGAGCAACGAATGGGCATTCTCTTTTAAAAGCCGCGCACCCCCAGGAATTGTTTTCAGGCTGTTCATTCGTATAATAAGTACCGCATTATAAGCGTAATAACCTAAACTAAAAAGGAGAGTGATTAAAATCCTTGTGGTGTCAAAATTTTTTTTGTTGAACTGTAAGTTTGGATGGGTAACTTTGCCTTTTATTTACTATTAAATCTATGTCAGCTGTTGAAAAAGAGCTCGTAAAGACCCACCTGATCGAAACGGGCATCCATTACCGCTCCATGCAAGCCTCCGATCTTGAGTCTGCCTCCCTTTGTTTTGCCGTAAGTTTTCAGCGTGAGCCCATGGTGCAATGCCTTGGTATTTCTGTCGAAGAGTTTCTTCCTTTTGCCAGGATTTGCTGTCAGCTGGCTATTGAACAAGGCCTTGGCCTGGTGGCCTTCGATGAACAAGAAGGTAAAATTGCTGGCTTCACTATTTTGCAGGATGCCTTGCTGGAAATACCTGAAGATACTTTTACCGGCCACGGAAACCTTATTCCCATTTTTGAAATTCTCGATCGGCTTCAAAGTAACTATATCCGCGAAAAAAATATTTCAGCCTCGGGCACGGTGGTCGTTTCTTTTGTAACAGGTGTGAACCTTGAATACCAAGGTTCTAAAATAGCTTTTCATCTTTTTGGCCAATCAATGGAGTTGGCGAAGGCACTGGGCTTTGAAACGATGATCACCTTGGTGACTGGCCGTTTTTCGCAAAACGGTGTGCGCAGGCGTTATTCTTTTGCACCGCACTCCAGCATCTACTACAACGATTTCCAATTCAAAGGCGAAACGGTTTTTGCTAATCTCCCTGACACCAAGCTTTCCTGCATGTTGATGGAAAGAAACATCAAGAGCTGAAGCTGGCCATGTACTGGAAGAAACTTAACAAAGAGCAGATCAGCAAAAGAGTTTTCCAGTCGTTAAAAAAAAATATTTCTTACCGCGATAATAAAGTAATGGGTGTGCCTGGATCGTTTCTTGATCCGCGGGTTTTTCCTCATCAATCGGCCAACGATGACCCGTTTCTCAGCGCGATGTTGGAGAATGCAAATCACATTGGTTGCCATACGCTGGGAAAAGATTCGGAAACTTTCTTTAGGGGAACACACGAACTCGAAACGGAAGTGATTCGAGTCTGTGCCGAAAACATCATGGGCGGCAAGCCCGAAGAGCAAGACGGCTACATTTCGGGTGGCGGCACCGAAAGCAATATCGAGGCACTGTGGATTTACAAAAATTACTTCAGACACACGCACAAGTCAAGGACATCAGAGATCGGTGTGCTCTTCTCGCAAGACAGTCACGTATCGTTGATCAAAGGCTGCGACTTATTAGACGTTCGCCCGTTGGTGATTAACGTTGACGATCGCACCCGAGCGATGGATCAGCAACACTTGCGCGAACAAATTATTTCTGCCAAAGACAAGGGCATTCGATATTTTATTGTGGTGCTCAACATGGGCACAGAAACTTTTGGGTCAGTAGATGATCCCGATAAGGTATGTGCTATTCTTGAGCAGCATGATGTTCACTACAAAATACATTGCGATGCTTGTCTTGGCGGATTCATGTATCCGCACACGCGTCCCGATCATCGGCTCAATTTTAAAAACAATAAGATAACATCCATTGGCATGGACGCTTATAAAATGTTGCGCGCACCGTATGGCACCAGCATATTTATGATTCGCAAAGAGTACATGCACTTGGCAATGACCGAAGAAGCGCGCTACGTTTCTGGAAAAGATTACACGCTGATCGGTAGTCGGTCGGGAGCAAACGCAATTGCCATTTGGATGCTGCTGATGACGCTGGGGTCAAAGGGCTTGAATTATAAAATCCAACGGATACTTATTCGCACCAACCAATTGTGCGAAGCATTAGATAAAAAACACATCGACTATTTTCGTGAGCCGCATTTGAATATCGTGGCCATAAAAAATAAACACATCACCCGCCAAATCGAAAACCATTATGGGCTCTTGCCCGATGATACCGAAAACCCGCAGTGGTGGCGCGTGGTGGTAATGGAACATGTTGACAATGCGCTGATCGATTCGTTCATGGATCACTAACCGATTGGATATGTATTGGAAAAGACTTCCCTATTCTGCGATTGATCAAACCATAAAAAATGCTTTTGACCGAAATGTAAAATTTGGCAAAAGCAAAGTGATGGGGCTGCCCATCTCGTCCATGGATCCGCGCGTGTTTCAAACCGAAGTCCATCAGTCACCATTTTTGAATGCGATGATTCAAAACGCCAATCACGGAGGCTGCCCAACGCAAGGGATATTTGGAAATTTTTTTGAAGGGACAGAGCAACTAGAGATTGAAGCCATTGATATTTGTGCCGAGCAGCTGATGCAAGGCCGGCCGGGCATGCACGATGGATATGTTGCCGCAGGCGGAACGGAGTGCAACCTGATGGCCGCATGGATTTTTAGAAACTTGTTCAAACGGAAATACAAAGCCAACAACGAAGAGATTGTGCTGCTCCACTCCACCGACACACACTATTCATTTTGGAAAGCTTCGAATATTTTAGGCATCAACCAAATTGTGGTGGAGGTAGATGCAACCACTCGGCAGATGAACCTTCTTGATCTTCAATCAAAAGTACAAGCGGCAAAGCAACAAGGCATCCGCTATTTTATTTTAGTGGCCAACATGGGCACCACCATGTACGGATCGGTCGATGATCTTGATGCGATCACTGCGCTGCTCGATGAAGAAGAAGTGTATTACAAAATACACATCGATGCGGCTTTTGGTGGTTTTACGTACCCATTCACCAAGCCAGAAAACAGTTTGAATTTTTCGAACAAGAAAGTGACTTCCATTGGCTTAGATGCGCACAAGATGTTGCAAGCACCGTATGGCACGGGCATCTTTTTGATCCGCAAAGGATACTTAAATTATTTGTCCACCTATGAACCACAGTTCATGGCGCATAAAATCCATACGCTTTCGGGCAGCCGCTCGGGTGCCAATGCCATTGCCGTGTGGATGATCTTAAAAGCATTTGGCTCGAAAGGCTTGCACGCCAAAGTAAAACGGATCATGCAACGGAAGAAACAGTTGTGCGATGAACTGGATAAAAAGCAAATTGAATACTATCACGATCCGTACATGAACATTGTCACCATCCATCATCGGCACATGAGCAAAGAAATCCAACATCACTATGGCCTTGTTCCGGATAACCATCAAAACCCAACATGGTGGAAAGTAGTGTTGATGGATCATGTCAACGAATCGTTGATCAGGGATTTTTTGGATTACTAACTGGGCCTTACGCAGTATTTTTTCACCTGCCCTCCGTACACTGCGGGAGGTGGGTGCTAAGTCCTGCCCGCGCGAAGCCGCTGCGCTTCGGCAAAGGCAGGCGCAAAGTAAAATACGCAAAGTTTTAAAAGTATGCGTGTGCATCTTTAAAGGATGGGGCTTCATCCACCAAGCAGAATCAAAACGTATATGGTACATTGATCGCAAAAAATGAAAAAAGTATTTCTGGTTGTTGTTTATGGAATAACATTTTCAGTATCTGCGCAGCGCATCAGCAACACGGCACTGTATCGCGATGTGCAGTCGCCCACGTATTTCCGCATCCATTACGAAAATGATTATTTCTCAGGCACAGACATTTATTACACACAGGGAATCAATTTTGAATACGTCAACCCTTCCATCGAAAATTTTTTTATTTCAAAATTGTTGGTTCGCACCACTTCAAAAGAAACGAAGTTCGGCATTGCCCTTGAGCACGAAGGCTACACGCCCACCAGCATTTTAAGCCCCGCGATATTGACAGGAGACCGACCCTTTGCTGCGTGCTTGTTTCTCAACGCTTTTTCCATCGTCAATGATTCTGCTCGCAGCGCGCGTATCTCTTCTGCCGTGAGTGCGGGCGTGATAGGCCCGATGGCGGGCGGAAAAGAAATGCAAGAGTCAATTCATCATTGGATCAACGCCAAGCAGCCGCAGGGTTGGCAAAACCAAATTCAGAACGACATCATTCTCAATTATCAAATGGAATATGAGCGCGGCCTTCTCCATTACAAAAATTATTTTTTGCTTTTGGCCAAAGCAGGAGCGAGGGCAGGCACGCTCAACACCAAAGCGTATGGCGGGGCGATTTTCATGGCGGGCTATTTTGACGACCCCTTCAAGAATTTTGTTACACAAAAAAGAAAAACACAAACGTACGTGTATGCCGAGCCACTGCTAACCTTGGTTGGCCACGATGCCACGTTGCAAGGCGGACTGTTCAATAATTCCAATCCGTATGTCATTCCTTCTTTGGCTGTGAGCCGCATGGTGTATCAACTTAATATTGGGTTGATCATTCGGCTTAACCGATTGCAATTTGAATATTTCCAATCGTTTCTTTCAAAAGAATTTGAGACCGGGCACAAGCACGTGTGGGGCGGTGTTCGCATCAGCTGGTATGCCGGGAAGTAATAAGTTCAAAATTTTAATCAGTGGGTGATCACAAACAATTGAATTGTAGAGACATCGTCTGTGGGGGTCGCTTTCATTGTTTACGTAATACACCCTTGCGGTGAGTGTTTTGATTGATTCGTTCCAACTCATCTCAGAAATGATCACACGATTACCAGCAGGATCTACAGCATAATTGAAAACACAATCTTTAATTTAATAATTTCGTGGCGTGCCCCAACATGATTTTATGAAAAAACCGTTTCTTGTTTTATTTTTTTTGTTTGGTGTGCTTTACCTCTTTGCGCAAGAAACAAATACGGTTGAACTCAAGCCCATCTACAAACAAGGGTTTAAATACTATTACGATTTCAAAAAAGTAGATGGCGGTGCCTATGGGTTGCAGATCCCGCTGCAAAGCCTGAACGACCCCGTGATAAACTTGCGTTATAAAAATTTCAAGAACTACCGAAAGCTCGAGGGCTTAGTTGCCATTGTGCCCTTGGTCTATCTCTTTTCTGCTGCCTCTTCGCGCTCCACGTATTCGCACCGGCTCGACTTGCATACTTTTTATAGTGTTTATCTGGGTTCGTTGGCGGCCGTTCTTGGAGTAGAGTTGCTGAGCCATCATCAATTGCAAAAAGCGATTGATCGCTACAACATTGCCATCATCAAAAAGAACACGGTGGGCATACATATTGCGCCTGTTCAAAATCAACTGTTGATTGGCCTTGGGTTTTCACACAAATTCAAATAAACAACAATGAGCATCCTCAAAGTAATTCTAATTGTGATAGCCACGGGCGCAGTGTTCTTAGTCCTGTTAATAATTTATTCGCTCTCGCCAACGACACGCGATGTAACGCGCGACCCATCCTTTCGGCCTACCTAAACAAACCATTGGTGTTGAAGAAGACGGCTTACATTTTCAGCTTTGAAGAAGTCGAACTATGGCGATTATTATTTTGTAAAAAAGGTGCTTGCCGAAAACGCCACCTACCGAACCTCGGGCAAGCGCATCGTAGAACTGACGGCTGGGTCAACCATTATCCTCCACCAATTAAAAACCGACAAGAAACAATTTGGGCTCGGGCTTTACTCACTTCTATTCGTGCAGATATATAGCGGCACATCAAAGCAATCACAAAAAAAGATCGCCTCAAGTAGGGGCGATCTTTTTTTAAATTCAGAGCAGTAGCCTAGCGTTTCTTTTTTGCTTTGGTGACTGTCTTTTTCTTCACTGCCTTCTTTGCCACCTTCTTCACTGCTTTCTTTATCACCTTCTTCACTGTTTTTTTGGCAGCAGGTCTCTTTGCTATTTTCTTGACAGGCTTTGCTTTAGTTACCACTGCCTTTTTAGGAGGTGCTTTTCGTGCTGCCCTTGGTCTTGATTTGCCCATGGCGTTCAGCGCGCTGCCTGCCTTGAACCAGTCGATCTGGTTTTTGTTGTAGGTGTGGTTTACCTGTATCTTTTCAATCTTGCCATCGCTGTGATGGATCACGATGGTTAGTTGTTTTTCAGGGGCAAAGGTCATCAGGCCCGTGATGTCAAAAATATCGTCTTCGCGGATTTTGTCGTAGTCGGCTTTGTCGGCAAAGGTGAAAGCGAGCATTCCTTGTTTCTTCAAGTTGGTTTCGTGAATGCGTGCAAATGATTTTACCAAAATGGCGCGCACCCCTAAGTGGCGTGGCTCCATGGCGGCATGCTCGCGCGATGACCCTTCGCCATAGTTTTCATCGCCCACCACCACCGAGCCAATGCCTGCGGCCTTGTAGGCGCGCTGCACCCGTGGCACTTCATCGTATTGCCCGGTGAGGCCGCGCACGCTGTTGATCTTTTCGTTGTAGAAGTTGGTGGCCCCAATCAACAGGTTGTTGGAGATGTTGTCTAAGTGGCCACGGTACTTCAGCCACTTGCCCGCCATCGAGATGTGGTCGGTGGTACATTTTCCTTTTGCTTTGATGAGCAAGCGCAGGCGTGTCAAATCTTTCCCTTCCCATGCTTTGAACGGCTCTAACAATTGAAGGCGATCAGAACCCGGATCTACTTTCACTTCTACTTTGCTTCCATCTTTAGCGGGGGCAATGAAGCCCGGGTCTTTTACATCAAACCCTTTTTTAGGAAGTTCATCCCCGGTAGGAGGGTCGAGTTTTACGATTTGTCCTTTCTCGTTGATGAGCGTGTCGGTCATGGGGTTGAAACTCAAGTCGCCAGCAATGGCAATGGCCGTTACTATTTCGGGCGAAGCCACAAACGCGTAGGTGTTGGGGTTGCCATCGTTGCGCGATTGGAAGTTCCTATTGAACGAGTGGATGATGGTGTTTTTTTCTTTGCGCTCTGCGCCCACGCGGTTCCACATGCCGATGCACGGGCCACAGGCGTTGGCAAAAACTTTTGCTCCGATTTTATTGAACGTATCGATGAAGCCATCGCGCTCGATGGTAAAGCGCACTTGCTCTGAGCCGGGGGTGATGGTGAACATGGCTTTGGTCTTCAAGCCTTTGTTGGCTACTTGCTTGGCCAAGCTGGCGGCACGAGCAATGTCTTCGTATGAGGAGTTGGTGCATGAGCCGATCAACCCTACTTCTACTTTCAAAGGCCATCCGTTTTTCTCGGCTGCTTCTTTCATCTTCGAAATAGGAGTGGCCAAGTCGGGAGTGAAGGGCCCGTTGATGTAAGGCTCCAGTTCTGAAAGATTAAGCTCGATGACTTGATCAAAATATTTCTCTGGGTTTTGATATACTTCGGGGTCGCCTGTCAAATGTTCTTTGATCTTGTTGGCCAGCTTGGCCACATCGGCACGGCCAGTGGCAATGAGGTAACGCTCCATCGAGTTGTCGTAGCCAAACGTAGAAGTGGTGGCGCCAATCTCTGCGCCCATGTTGCAGATTGTTCCTTTGCCAGTGCAGCTCATGGAGGTGGCACCTTCACCAAAATATTCTACGATGGCACCCGTTCCTCCTTTTACCGTAAGGATGCCTGCCACTTTCAAGATCACATCTTTGGCCGATGTCCAGCCACTGAGTTTACCTGTCAGTTTTACACCGATCAGTTTCGGGAACTTCAACTCCCAGGCCATGCCGCTCATTACGTCCACGGCATCTGCCCCGCCCACGCCAATCGCCACCATGCCCAAACCTCCGGCATTTACCGTGTGCGAGTCGGTGCCGATCATCATCCCTCCAGGAAATGCATAATTTTCAAGCACCACTTGGTGAATGATGCCTGCGCCCGGTTTCCAAAAACCAAGACCATACTTTGTCGATACGGAAGAAAGGAAATCAAAAACTTCTTTGCTCTCGCCATTGGCAATTTGAAGATCGTCTTTTGCGCCCACCTTGGCCACAATCAGGTGATCGCAATGCACGGTGCTTGGCACGGCTACTTTCGCTTTGCCTGCCGACATGAACTGGAGCAGAGCCATCTGTGCGGTGGCATCTTGCATGGCCACGCGGTCGGGGGTAAAATAAACATACGATTTGCCACGCCCGAAACTTACCAACTTTTGGTCGGCATGAAGGTGCGAGTACAATATCTTTTCAGAAAGAGTCAGTGGTTTGTTGACCACTTTTCTTGCTTTGGCGATGCGGCCGGGAATGGCGGCATACAGCTTCTTGATCATGTCTAAGTCAAATACCATAGTAGTTAACAATAAGGTTAAGGTGCTAAACTAATAATTAATATCAGGATTTTGGATCAGGACGAAGAGATTTTGGATCAGGATTAAGAGATTTTTAGGATAGACAGGATTAATTCCTGATATTAAGTAAGTTATAGATGCTTGAATCAAGGGTGATTGGGAGGCCATACTTTAGTGCATCGTTAAAAATCCATACGTCTTTGTGGTTATCCTGAAACGGGGATTGCTTCGGTAGCCGTTCGGTCAGGTCCCCCCGCAATAACGTTAGTCTATCAGGCGTGCCGCATCTCCGAATTGATGTCGATGATTTGCTTCAAGGCATCGAGCGCGATTTTTTCTGATTCTTCTACTTTGCCATCGGCATTGACCACATCGTACATGTCGGTATAGACTTTGTATTTCTGTGAGAACGTTACTTTGTTAAAGAAGCTAAACGACTCGCGAATCACCGCCATGGCAAGTGCGGGCTCAAGCGCTCGGTACTCGGCCACCGCCTGATCGTATTTCTTTTTGGGGTTGCCTTCGGCAGGGAACAACTTCGACATCTTATCAAGGATCACTTGCTCTTCGCTGGGATGAAGAAAATGATCGGCCAAGGCCATGTGCACATAGAGGAACAACACGAAATCTTGGAATTGTTTATGGATGACCATGAGGGTTTGCGTTTGTGTGGATCAAAGTTAAATAAAAAAAGGCTTCACGTTTCCGCGAGGCCTTTTATAAATTAAAAACCGCCTGGCCATTTGAATTGGCCGGGCGGCTAAAATATTAAAATTTAAGCACGGATTACATCATGCCGCCCATGCCGCCACCGTGTGGCATAGCGGGTGCTTCTTTATCTTCTTGGATATCGCTCACCACTGCTTCGGTAGTCAATAGAAGTCCTGCAATGGAAGCTGCATTCTCCAAGGCAAGGCGCGCTACTTTCGTAGGGTCGATGATGCCGGCCGCAAAGAAATCTTCAAACCTGTTTTCGCTGGCGTTGTAGCCAAAATCTTTCTTGCCATCACGCACTTTGTTCACGATCACAGAGCCCTCCTGGCCTGCGTTCTCAGCAATGATACGGAGAGGCGATTCCAGGGCGAGACGGATAATGTTCACGCCAGTGGCTTGATCTTCGTTGTCGGTCTTCACGTCTTTCAATGCATCGATGGCGCGGATGTATGCGACACCACCACCGGGGATAATGCCTTCTTGCACAGCCGCACGGGTGGCGTGCAGCGCATCGTCCACGCGGTCTTTCTTCTCTTTCATTTCCACTTCAGTGGCAGCGCCAATGTAGAGGATGGCTACTCCGCCAGAAATTTTGGCGAGGCGTTCCTGCAATTTTTCCTTATCGTAATCGGAAGTGGTGGTTTCGATCTGTGCTTTGATCTGGTTCACACGGCCAGTGATCTCTGCCTTCTTGCCAGCACCGTTTACAATGGTGGTATTGTCTTTGTCGACAGTGATTTTCTCGGCACGGCCAAGGTATTCGATCTTTGCGTCTTCCAATTTCATACCGGTCTCTTCCGAGATCACTTTGCCGCCTGTGAGTAAAGCGATGTCTTCCAACATTGCTTTTCTGCGATCGCCAAAGCCGGGGGCTTTAACAGCCGCTACGCGAAGTGCGCCACGGATTTTGTTTACTACCAACGTAGCCAATGCTTCGCCTTCAATCTCTTCGGCAATGATCAACAACGGTTTTCCGGTTTGCACCGATGCTTCAAGGATAGGGAGCAATTCCTTCATCGAAGAAATCTTCTTATCGTAGATCAGAATGTAAGGGCTCTCGAGGTCAACTTCCATTTTTTCTGCGTTCGTCACAAAATAAGGAGAGAGGTAACCACGATCGAATTGCATCCCTTCTACGGTCTTTACTTCGGTCTCGGTGCCTTTTGCTTCCTCCACTGTGATCACACCGTCTTTACCCACTTTTTCCATGGCAGTGGCAATCATCTTGCCGATTTCATGGTCGTTGTTGGAAGAGATGGTAGCTACCTGAGTGATTTCTTGTGAGCCTTTGATGTTTTTAGATTGTTTTTTCAAATTTTCAATCACAGCGATCACCGCTTTGTCGATGCCACGCTTCAAGTCCATGGGGTTTGCACCTGCGGCTACGTTCTTGATGCCGTGCGAGTAGATTGACTGTGCCAGCACGGTAGCGGTTGTTGTTCCGTCACCAGCAGCATCGGCCGTTTTAGAGGCCACTTCTTTCACGAGCTGTGCGCCCATGTTTTCGATCGGGTCTTTCAACTCAATGTCTTTGGCCACCGACACCCCGTCTTTGGTCACGGTGGGGGCACCAAATTTTTTATCGAGGATTACGTTTCTGCCTTTGGGGCCGAGCGTAACTTTTACGGCATTCGCCAATTTGTCAACACCACGTTTGATACGGTCACGGGCGTTGGTATCGAAAGTAATTTCTTTAGCCATTGTTATTAATAGATTAGTTTGTTTAAAAAATTAGATGGTTCCGAAAATGTCGGAGTTGCGCATGATCAAATACTCCTTGCCATCGATCATGATCTCCGTGCCCGAGTATTTCCCGTAAAGGATTTTGTCACCCACTTTTACAGTCACGGGCTTGTCTTTGATACCATCGCCTATGGCGATAACTTTGCCTTGCACAGGTTTTTCTTTGGCTGTGTCAGGGATAAACAGGCCACTGGCCGTTTTCGTTTCGGCTGCAGCCGCTTCTACCAGCACGCGGTCTTCGTTGGGTTTGAAAGTGATTTTTGCCATAATAATTAGTAGTGATTTTGGTTTAACAATTTTGTGGATGGGGCATTGCGATAATAATGCCAGTTGATTTTAGAAACACATAGTGGACAGTTTTGCTTAAATCGGGCAGCAAATATGAAAAAAATTGTCAGGACATGCACACCGATGGAATAAAATGGCAAGATTGTCAGATCAAATGACCTGATTAAATTTACCCCATAAACGATCAACCCAACCTACCAATGACACCCACAAAAGGATACGCAGCGCAAAATGCCAAAGCACCATTGGCCCCTTTTAATTTTCAACGCAGAGAACTTGGCCCGCACGATGTGCGCATCGACATTACCTATTGTGGGGTGTGCCACTCCGACATCCACCAGGTTCGCGATGAGTGGGGAGATTCAATTTTCCCGATGGTGCCCGGCCACGAAATCGTTGGAAGGATTTCTAAGGTGGGAAGCCAAGCGAAAAAATTTATCGTTGGCGATCTTGCAGGTGTTGGCTGTTTGGTTGACTCGTGCCGCACGTGCGCCAGTTGCAAAGACGACTTAGAACAATTTTGCGAAGTGCATTCGGTGGGTACTTATAATAGTGTTGAGATGGATCGAAAAACACCAACCTATGGAGGCTATTCTAATCACATCGTTGTCGATGAGGCCTTCGCGCTAAAAATCTCTGACCGACTAAAGTTGGCAGAAGTTGCGCCACTCCTCTGCGCAGGGATTACGACCTACTCCCCACTTCGCCATTGGAAAATTGGTAAGGGCCATCAAGTTGGTGTGGTGGGCTTAGGCGGACTTGGCCACATGGCGGTGAAGTTTGCGGTTTCATTTGGTGCACAAGTAACCGTGCTGAGCACATCGGCAAGCAAAGAAAAAGATGCACGCGAATTGGGCGCTCATCATTTTGTGGTGACCCAAGATGAAACTCAAGCCAAGAAAGTAAAACGACATTTTGATTTTATATTGAACACGGTATCTGCCGAACACGACTATAATTTTTTTCTGGGCATGCTAAAAACAAATGGCACGATGGTACTGGTCGGTGCGCCATCACAGCCGCTGCCAGTTCGTGCTTTTAGTTTGATTGGTGGTAGAAGATCATTGGCAGGGTCTGCTATTGGCGGCATCAAAGAAACCCAAGAGATGCTCGACTATTGTGCCGAGAAAAATATTGTATCGGATGTTGAAGTCATTGCGATGAAAGACATCAACACTGCTTACGAGCGAATGATCAAAGGAGATGTGCGCTACCGATTTGTGATTGATATGGCAACACTTTGAAACGGATTCTGGATTCTTGAAGATGAATAATCCTTAATTGGAAGTTGTAAGGTACACGTTGCAAGTAGCAGGATTTAAACGGGTTAGCACTCAATACCTAAGTTGATAACTTTTTTGCGATACCTGTGAACCCCTGAAAACATTATAGAAGTTTGCATCAAAAAAATTTGCTGGGCTAAAAAAGCCTCTATATTTGTACAACTGTTTTTTTAACTCAAACAAATCCAACAAACACTATGAACAAAGCAGAACTCGTAAGCAAAATGGCCGAAGACGCAGGCATCACCAAAGTACAAGCTGTGTCGGCATTGCAGTCATTCATGGAAGGTGTTACCAAAACTTTGAAGTCAGGCGACAAACTGATCTTGGTAGGTTTCGGAACATTTTCAGTATCGAAAAGGGCCGCACGCAATGGCCGCAACCCGAAGACCGGGGAAGTAATAAAAATCAAAGCAAAGAAAGTAGCGCGCTTCAAGGCGAGCAAAGACCTTTCGGGCAAATTATAATTGCGTCTGGCTTCACAAAAAACCCTTGCAACAAGCAAGGGTTTTTTTGTTTATAGAATTGTTGGCGAGGAGGAATTACGCTTCAAAAATTTACTTCATAACCCTCTGTTTAGTCAAGAAAAAAACCGAAATTTGGATTCCTTTTACACTACAATGAACAACGCGGGGTTAGCAAATTATTTACCGATCGGCTTGATGTTTTTGGTAGCCCTTGGCTTTATCGTCACGACCATGCTGGCCACACACTTGCTCGGCCCCAAGCGTAAAACGAAAATCAAACTCGAAGCCTTTGAGTGTGGCATCGAAGCCAAGGGCAATGCCCGCCTTCCGTTCAATATCAAATATTTCTTGGTGGCGATATTATTTGTGCTCTTCGATGTGGAAGTGATCTTCATGTACCCGTGGGCCGTCAACTTTAAAGAACTGGGCATGACGGGCTTCATCGAAATGATTTTATTTATTGGTTTCTTGTTGATCGGCTTTTTTTATTTGTTGAAGAAGGGCGCGCTAAAGTGGGAGGACTAAACTATACAGGTATGGAAACAATTACTGAAAAAATAAAGGTAGGAGAGAAGCCCGAAGGCTTTGAAGGCACAGGGTTCTTTGCCACGCGCTTAGATAAAGTAGTTGGGCTCGCCAGAAAAAATTCAATCTGGCCTTTGCCTTTTGCTACTTCATGTTGCGGCATCGAGTTTATGGCCACGATGGGCGCGCATTACGATCTCGCTCGCTTTGGTTCCGAACGATTGAGTTTTTCTCCGCGCCAAGCAGACTTGCTGATGGTGATGGGCACCATCGCAAAAAAAATGGGGCCTGTGCTTCGCCAAGTGTATGAGCAGATGGCCGAGCCGCGTTGGGTGTTATCGGTGGGGGCGTGTGCTTCGAGCGGTGGCATCTTTGATACGTACAGTGTGCTGCAAGGGATTGACCGGATCATCCCCGTGGATGTGTACGTGCCCGGCTGCCCGCCACGGCCCGAACAAATTATCGATGGCGTGATGAAGATACAGTACTTGGTGGAGAACGAATCGCTGCGCAGGCGCGACTCGCAAGAATATAAAACGATGTTGAACAAATACGGCATCGAATGATGGAAGCGGCCGCGCAAGAAAAAATCATCTCCGTCATCAACCAAAAATTTGAAGGCGAAATAGTAGAAGCAGGGATGCTCAACGATTTTTTCACCCTCATTCTAAAAAAAGAAAAAATTGTTGACATCATCGACCGCCTCTATCATCACCCCGATACTAAGTTTCAATACCTCACCACACTTTTTGCAGTCCACTATCCCGATCAAAATCAACTCGCGGTAGTGTATCAACTTCATAATTTAGAAACGAACCAGCGCATCCGTTTAAAAATATTTTTGCCCATCGGAGATCCCTCCGTGCAAACATTGACCACGGTTTTTTCTGCGGCCAATTGGATGGAGCGCGAAACGTATGATTTTTTTGGAGTGATCTTTAAAGGCCATCCTAATTTGAAAAGGATTTTGAATGTGGAAGACATGCTGATTTTTCCAATGCGAAAAGAATATCCGTTGGAAGATCAGACCCGCGAAGACAAAAATGATTTAATGTTTGGTCGATGATGGAAGCAAGTGCAGACATAGCACCAAAAGTTGTAAAGGAAGAAAAACAATATTCTTACCTCAACCTAGGCCCCACGCACCCGGCCACGCACGGCATTTTTCAAAACGTGCTGAAGATGGATGGCGAAGTGATCGTAGAGGCAGAGCCTACCATCGGTTACATTCATCGCGCTTTTGAAAAGTTGGCCGAGCGCAGGCCGTACAACCAAATCACGCCCATTACCGACCGCATGAATTATTGTTCGGCACCCATCAACAACATCGGGTGGCACATGACGGTAGAGAAACTGTTGGGCATTGAAATACCGAAGCGTGTGCAATACTTGCGCGTGATCATCATGGAGTTGGCGCGCATCTCCGACCATATTATTTGCAACGCGGTGATCGGTGTGGACACAGGCGCACTCACGGGCTTTGTTTATTTATTTCAGCAGCGCGAGTTGGTCTATGAAATCTACGAAGAGATTTGTGGCGCGCGCTTGACTACTAACGTGGGGCGCATCGGTGGGTTTGAAAGAGACTTCTCGCCAAAGGCTTGGCAGAAGATCAATAAATTATTGCTGGAGTTTCCAATCGTGTTGAAAGAGTTTGAAAGCTTGCTAAACCGCAACCGCATTTTCATGGATCGCACTATTGGTTGTGGCGGCATCACTGCCGAGCGGGCGTTGAATTATAGTTTCTCTGGCCCCAACTTGCGCGCTGCGGGTGTCGACTACGATGTGCGCGTAATGAACCCTTACTCCTCGTACGAAGATTTTGATTTTAGTATTCCGGTAGGAAAAAATGGCGATGTGTATGATCGCTTCATGGTGCGCAACGAAGAGATGTGGCAAAGTATGAGCATCATCAAACAAGCTATAAAAAAATTACCAGAAGGACCATTTCATGCCGAAGTCCCTGAATTCTATTTGCCCGACAAAGAGGAAGTCTATAATAATATGGAAGCACTTATCTATCATTTCAAAATTGTGATGGGCGAGTCTGACATTCCGAAAGGAGAAGTTTATCACTGTGTAGAAGGTGGCAATGGCGAGTTGGGATTTTATTTGATCAGCGATGGTGGCCGCACTCCGTACCGCTTACACCTACGCAGGCCTTGTTTTATTTTTTATCAGGCCTATCCGGAAATGATAAAAGGCTCGATGTTATCGGATGCGATCTTGACCATGAGCAGCATGAATGTGATTGCGGGAGAACTGGATGCGTAGAGTTAAAAATTAAAATGCAAATCATGTTATCAATTAAAAAAAAGCAAATCCATGAACAGAACAAAATCATTCACATTAATTTTAGTTGCCCTCGCGGATGTTATCTTCAATCAATGTCAAACAG
Organism: Bacteroidota bacterium; assembly: GCA_043780615.1. Lineage (GTDB taxonomy): Bacteria > Bacteroidota > Bacteroidia > Cytophagales > Cyclobacteriaceae > ELB16-189. The sequence goes on from JAYWDN010000024.1 coordinate 34,749, forward strand.
AAAATAACAAAATCAACCAAAAGCTGCTATTAAATGAAGCACAAAATTGGTTTGAGTCTTACTCAATTAAGAACTCAAACGTGACCCCATCCAATGATAAATCTATATATGAACTAAACACAGCAACAATAAAAAAGGAGTTATTCTGGGATAAAGCTGAAGTACATAAAATACTTGACAAAGATATTGTGATCGTACCGGTTTGGTATGAGAACAAATATCGGATGGGCAAGCAGGCTATTCGGCAAATATGGATTTACAAAAACGAAACGAAGGAATTTGAATCCAAAGTTATAGAGCTTTTGGCAACGCCACAGTACATGAAAGCTCATGCTACTATAAAGTACAAAGACTTTACTGGTTCTATCACCATACATGATTGGCATAAAGGATTTCAAGGGGGCTATCAAATAGAAAATGGAAAAAAGATAGGGAATGTTATAGATTATGGCATAGGCAATAAAAAGAATGTTGGCATCTCTAATACGGTAACCCGTACTACTGCTGACTGTGGATACCAGACTACACAATCCTATTATGAGCCTCAATGTAATTGTGTAGGATTTCAGGTAACCTGGAAATTTGTTGATTGTGGCTTTACGAATTATTTTGGCTTAGGTGGTTATGATTATTTTTCATGGGTGGAGTCTAATTATGCTTGTGAATCATTTGGAACTTGCCAAAACCACGATACCAATTACTACCCTGAGCCTGATCCTGTTGACTATGAAAAGCAAGGAAGAGATGATTTTAATTATAATAAAATTGATGATTCAAAGCTAAAACCGTGCATGCAATCTATTCTATACAGTTTAAAAGGATTGACTAATGGCTCTGTTGCTCAAATCATTCAGACATTTTCGGGGGCAGTTCCAGGATATAATTGGGAGGTGAAAGATGGCAGCCTGCCCCCTTCAATAAATGCAAGTACATCAACTATATTTAATACCTCATCAGGAACTGTTACGACAATTTTTGATGCAAGTAAATTTACTAACTCTACTGATTTAAGTATAGCCCGCACAATCCTGCATGAATCAATACATGCCTATGTTGTAGCGGTGACTTATAATACGTTGACTGATTCTGCGCAAAGGAAACAATTACTTGGGTCGGATTGGCTCTCTGTATTTCTGAATTATGGACATGATTACATAACTACCACCTATTTGACCCCAATGGTAAGTGCACTATTAGAGTATAGTGGAAATAAGGACTATGATGTAACATGGTTATACTGTAATGATTTAGCTTGGGGCGGATTGACTAATCAGATTATGAAGGATAGTCAAGGGAAAATAATCACTGATGCAGATGGAAAACCGAAGTACGAAGAAACTGTTTTATTTAAAGCGGCCTTCCCCAACCCGTCAGACCGAAGCAGGGTTAAAAGTACAATTAATACTGAGTTAGGAATAATAAATTCAACACATCAAAAAGGAAAAAATGCTGGCTGCTAAAATAACTATTAAGGAGTTGTTTTTATTCTTGCTCCCTATTTTCTGCACAGGGCAAAATATAGAGGGAAAATATTCATCAAACGAAATTGAAATCCTATTTCAAAATAATAGATTTCAACAAAATTTACATGCGCACTTTGGGCCATCAATCATGGATTGTGGTTATTACTTTGTAGTGAAAGATACTCTCTTCAAGTTTTATGACAACCCTGTAGAGAATAAAGTTATAATAGAAAAAAGAAAAAGACGATTGGATTCATTGGGTCAGCCATTCTATGATACTCGCCTCTCAATAAAGGTTATGGACAATGAAGGGAATGATTTTCCGGGCGTAAGCATTCTATTACGTTCAGGGGATAATCGCGCCCTTAAGGGATTTATCCCTGATAAGCAAGGCAAGATCAAGATAACCCTTACGCCTTTTACCGAAGTTGACAATATCTTATTTTCTTGGTTTACAGATGAGGTACAAGTTGACCTTTCTGACCTTAAAGGATGGACAAGTGAAATTAATGTAAGGCTTAATAGAAGTAACGTAAAGAATGGAAATGCCCACGGGGTATTTAAATTTATCATCATTGAGAACAACAAAAAAATACTTCGTTTAAAAGACATTAAATCTGACAGCATTTTCATTTACAATAAAGTTCACTAATGATACTGGAAATACTCAATCACAAAAAGAAAAAAATGCGATTGCGAAAGAAATAAGCCATGAAAATCAACCTTATAATTTGTTCGGCTTTTCTGAGCAGGATCGTTTTTTTTTAGTACCTAATGATAGACCACTAATAAATGGTGAGGCTAAATAAATAAAAGTGACGGAAAATAAATCCATAGAATTTTCAGAAGAAGCATTAGCGCAAGCGCAAATAATAATTGCTCGTTATCCGCAAGGAAAACAGAAGTCTGCGTTGTTGCCGTTGTTGCATTTGGCACAATCCGAATTTGACGGATGGCTCAGCCCCGCGGTGATGGACTATGTGGCCTCGCTGCTCAACATCAAACCAATTGAGGTTTATGAAGTGGCTACGTTTTATTCCATGTACAACATGAAGCCCGTGGGCAAATGTTTGATCGAAGTTTGTCAAACAAGTTCGTGCTGGTTGCGCGGTGCCGAAGACATTGTAGCTCATCTCAAAAATAAATTGAACATTGAAGTAGGAGAGACCACGGCCGATGGAATGTTCACATTGAAAACTGTGGAGTGCCTCGGCTCGTGCGGCACGGCACCGATGCTGCAATGTGGCGCAGACTTTCATGAGAACCTCACGATTGAGAAGGTGGATGAGCTGTTGGAAAAATTGAAAACAAAAAGCGAGCGCAGTACTTATTTGAAATCATTGGTCAATAGTTAAATGTTAATGGTGACTAAACTTTAATTAACGAATAACCTCCGCCTGTGTTGGAGTTCTTCTCCAACACGAATTCAGTCTTGGCATGGAAAAGATTTGTAAGTGAAGAATACCTGCAAAAACTGGGGATAGATTTGTTAGAGAAAAAATGTAAACATGAAGTATTTATTATCTATTTTTTTATTTTGCTGCTTTGAGGTGAATGCTTTGGCACAAGATTCAGTGAGCCTTATACAAGATTATAAGCAAAAAACTTCTATGATGTACTTTTTTGCTGGGCCAAGTTCTGTATCAATTAGAGGTGGTAATCAAACTGTTCAGTCTAGTGGAGGTGGCGCATATTATAGAAACACCGTAATTGATAAAATAGGATATTCAATTGGAATTGGCTTAGCTCATAACCTCAACAAGCACCTTGAACTTCACACAAGGTTTTTGTGGGAAAGAAAAGGATCTAAAGCAAATCAAGATTCTATTTATCTATCATCAGGAGGAGTTGTAACGGTGACAAATACTGTTTCTGCTAATACAAATAATGACTATATCGGCATTTCTTTAATTCCAGAGTTCATGATAGGAAAACTTGCGCGTTTTAATATAGGCGCAGGAGTGTATTTTAGTACTCTAATAAAATCTAGAGTAACTAGCCAATATTTTTATCCCACTCCACACTCTGTATCTCATGATGGCGCCTATAATAATTATGATTTTGGACTACTATTAAATGTTGGTTACACATTTCCAATCAAGGAAAATTTACCGTTTACGGTTCAGTTTATAGACAGTTATGGCTTGATGCAAATTTCTTATTGGCATAATCGTATTCGAGGTTCTCCATCTTTTTATAACAGTTCTTATTCAATTATACTGGGAATTAGGTTAGCAAATAAAAAAAGATTTTTATTTAAATAATAAACACTACAATTATGAAAAGCGTAAACAAAGCTATTTTGATGATTATTTTAATAATAGGAATCCCCGTATTATCTCTTTGCCAATCATTGACTCCTATTGGGCAAAGTACAAATCTTTGCCCTGGACAAGTCTATACTTATACAGCTTCTAATGGCTGTGATGCCTATAATTGGTCTTGCTTGGGTTGTAAGGATTCTACAGATCTTAACGGAGCTATTAAAGATACTGGAACTAACCCTGATGGAACCGTGTGGGCAAAAGTTAAATGGGATAACACAACAACTGGTTCAATAGGAAACTATTGCGGAACTTTGGATGTAACAATTAAAAGTATTGCCCAACCATCAATCTCACCGAGTACGCAATTATTGTGCGGCAACGGAAGTGTAACACTTCAGGCTTCGGTGTCCTCAGCAACAAACATTACGGGTTATGTATGGGATATTAGAGGGACTGGAGTTACCCCAACAGGTAGTGTTACCACTAACGTGCCACAGTTAAAACTTAATTATGCCAACTGGACATCTGGCAGTGTCTTGTCTGCCACCGTTGCGGTAGGAAGTGTAAGTGCCTGTGGCTACAAAACCGCTGTGAGCCCACTTAAAGATATTACTGATTTGGGTATAACTTTTAAGGCCATCCCCCGCACGGCATGGGTTCAGTTATCCCCAGGCAATATCAATAATCTTTTAGTGCCGTATTCATTCAGTCCTACTGTGATTTGCTCAACGGGTACTATGCAGATTGCCAACCAACCAGCAGGCACAAACCTAAACTGGTCTTCTAGCAATCCATCGTGGCTGTCTATTGATCCATCTACTGGCGTGGCAACACGGGGAAATAATTTTAGTGGTAACGTCACAGTATCAGCAACTGTTTCTAACGCTTGTGGATCTAATACTGAAAATACCAATGTATGGATTGGTCCTCCCAATAACTTTGTGACCCTCGATGGTACTTCTCCTCTTTGGTATGCAAATTGTAATTCTGGAAACATCCCTTTTGCGGTCGGTCCAGACCCTCACATCCTTCAGACCAATCCTGGAAATGGCGGTACCACCTTCACCTTGAACGACCCAAGCCACACCATCGTGGCGAGTGCCTTGTCGCCCACTCAGTATAGTTTTTTTACCAAACGTAGCGATCTTGTTTTTTCTATCACTCTCTCCACCAGCAACGGATGCGGAACAATTTCGCAGTGCATTTCTTTTTCCAATGCCCCACCCCCTCCTGTCTGCATTCCGCAGATAACCTCCACGTTTATCAACGGTACGCTAGCCCCATACACAGATTGCACCAGTGGCAACATCCCATTTTTTAAAGGAGGAATATTCACTCTCCAGTCGTCAATCAATGTTGACATTCCCATCACCTTTGTGCTGAGCGATCCAGGCCATGTCGTTACCAATAACGTGGTGCTCTCTTCCACATCGTATCAATTTACTGTCTCATCATCAATCAATAGTAACAGTTCGTTTACAATTAGTCTTTTTGCAGGCAATCCGTGTGGCTCATCGAGCCAGTGCCTCTATTTCTCAAATAGCATCAACAATGCTGCTGCTATCCGAAAGGAATCGCTCAGCGTGTTTCCAAACCCCGCATCATCTACACTCAGTGTTCAAGTGATAGACAGCCTACAAGGCAATACGCTCGATCAACATTATGAGTTGAACCTCATGAATAAGTTTTCTCGAAAAGTTTTCTCGATCCACTCCAACGAAAAAACTTTAGAAATTCCCGTTAGAGATTTACCCTCAGATATTTATTATTTGAATGTCTCTTTTAAAGATGCTGTGTTACAAAAGCAAATAGTTATTAGAAAATAATAGTTAGCGGACAAAAGTCATGGGAAGAAAATTACTCTTAGAGCATATCAACGAACCGGGCATCGAAACTTTTGATGTCTATCGGAAGAAAGGCGGTTATGCTTCGGTAGAGAAAGCATTGAAGACGATGACGCCCGATGCTGTGACTGAAGAGGTGAAAAAATCGGGACTGCGTGGAAGGGGTGGTGCGGGCTTTCCGGCTGGCATGAAATGGAGCTTCATCGACAAAAAATCGGAGAAGCCCCGCTACTTGGTTTGCAATGCGGATGAGAGCGAGCCGGGCACTTTCAAAGATCGTTATCTCATGGAGAAGCTTCCTCATCTTTTAATTGAGGGAATGATCACAGCAAGTTATGCGCTCGGGGCAAAGACATCCTATATCTACATCCGTGGCGAGTACATGTACATCGTTCGGATTTTAGAGAGGGCAATCGATGAAGCATACGCAAAAGGTTTTCTTGGCAAAAATATTCTCGGCACAGATTTCTCACACGATCTCTATGTTCATCCTGGTGCAGGTGCTTATATCTGCGGAGAAGAGACTGCGTTGCTCGAGTCGCTGGAAGGCAAGCGGGGATTGCCGCGCCTGAAACCTCCCTTTCCCGCAGTAGCGGGATTGTACGCCTCGCCAACTGTTGTAAATAATGTAGAGACGATTGCTGCCGTAGTGCCGATTGTGAATAATGGTGGCGATGAGTATGCAAAAATTGGAATAGGAAAAAGCACAGGCACAAAATTGATTTCGGCCAGCGGCCACATCAACAAGC
>JAYWDN010000025.1:0-7147 GCA_043780615.1 Bacteroidota bacterium
TCCCGTGATTTTTTCGGGTTCAAAATTCGCAGCGTATTCAGCAAACGAATTCACAAATGAAAAATCATTTTCAGTATTGAAGAAAACAGCGCAATGCGGTAGCTCAATGTTTTTTAATAAAATTTCAGGCTTTACTTTTTCGATGAGCTCAAAAAAAACTCCATCGGCACCAGTATTCAATTCAAGCAACGCACGCTCGTTGGCCGCTTTGGCATCGCGGACTAAAATGCTGGGCGCATTGCACCACGGCTGGGCGTCTGTGGCACCTGCCATTCGCGCTATTTCAATTTTTTCTTCCCTCAGCGAATCCAATTGATCGTAATAAGGCTTGATGGTCAGCCCCAATTTATTTTTGGTGAGCGATTCCCACGGGTTTTTACTCCCCAGTTCTTGCTGGGCAGCTTTTTCCCAATCGCGGACGGTGTGCGGGGCAAAACCGGGCTGAAAATTATCTTCCGACATGAAATTGTATAAAAAGTGCTTCAAGTTTGTTTTTAATGTGCATTAAAAAAACTGAAAAATATTTTTTTGTGAAAAGAATATTTTTTGAGCGTTGTCATCCTTGAAATTACTTTGGATTCGGTATCTTCCGTTCTGGTTTTTTTGGGGGAAGAAAAGACAAGCCCAGCAAGGCCAAAAATTTATTTTTTGTTCTTCGTTTTTTTTACACCTTTGTCTCCCTTCTCCAAAAAAAACCGAAAACTACCTCACCTTAGAACCTCGCAAATAAATGGAAGTTGATACCGCTACCGTCTGGACTGATTGCCTCGAAATCATCAAGCAAAATGTAGACGAACAAAGTTTTAATACGTGGTTTAAACCCATTACGCCTGTGCGCACCGAGGGCGATGTGCTCACCATTCAAGTGCCCTCGCAATTTTTTTACGAGTGGCTCGAAGAAAATTATGTCCCTGTATTGAAAAAGGCAGTGCGCCAAGTGTTGGGCGAAAACGGAAGGCTGGAATATTCCGTGGTGGTGGACAGTGGCAATCAACAAAACCCACCCGTAACGGTGAATTACCCCAACGGCAACGGCACCAAGAAAAATTCTCAACCGCTGAATGGAAATGGCTATTCGGCAGAATACTCACCGTTTGCCTACAAGGCATTAGACCCGCGCACGGTCAACTCGCGGCTCAATCAAAATTATGTTTTTGAAAATTTTGTAGAAGGCGACTGCAACCGGCTTGCCCGCTCTGCGGGGGTGGCCGTGGCAAAGAAGCCCGGCACCACTTCGTTCAACCCGTTGATGTTGTACGGTGGCGTGGGCGTGGGCAAAACGCACTTGGTGCAGGCCATCGGCAACGAGATAAAAAAGAACATGCCCGAGAAAGTAGTTTTGTATGTCGATCAAAATGATTTCACCAATCAGTTTTTGAACGCACTGCAAACCCTGAAGATGCAGGAGTTTCAAAATTTTTACCTGCAAGTGGATCTGCTCATCCTCGATGACGTGCAATTTTTGGCAGGCCGCGAAAAGACACAAGAGATTTTCTTCAACATCTTCAACCAACTGCACCAATCGGGCAGGCAGATCATCATGACGAGCGATTGCCCGCCACGTGATTTAAAGGGTTTTCAGGAAAGATTGCTTTCGCGTTTTAAGTGGGGGCTCACTGCCGATCTGCAAGAGCCCGATTTCGAAACCAAGCTGGCCATCATCAACAACAAAATGCAATCGGATGGAATTGAAATCCCCACCGAAGTGGCCGAGTATCTTGCCTACAGTGTGGACACCAACCTGCGCGACATGGAAGGCGTGCTCAACTCGTTGCTATTCCATGCAACATTATTAAAGAGAAACATTGATCTTGAACTCGCCAAAGAAGTGTTGAAAAACATCATCAAAGAAATCCAAAGCGATGTGAGCGTGGACTACATTCAAAAAACCGTAGCCGATTTTTTCAAAGTAGAGATGGAGCAGATGAAAGGCAAAGTGAAAAAACGTGAGTTCGTCATTCCCCGGCAAACGGCCATGTATTTTTGCAAGCGCTACACCCAACTCACCCTCGCATTGATCGGTGAAAACTTTGGTGGCCGCGATCACAGCACGGTGATCCACGCCCTTGAATCCGTGGAAGACATGATGAAGTTAGACGCTAACTTTAAGAACAGTGTGGACGAACTGACCAAGAAGTTTAAGTCGAGGATGTCTGTGTAGGTTGGTTAATCGTGGGTTACGTCTCGTAGCCGACAAGCCAAATCCATCCAAGCAACGTTATTGGCTTTATGAAAAAGCTATTCGTCCTACTGATGGCCTTCGTGCCGCTCCTTTCTTTCTCGCAAAATAATCCTGTAGTCATCGAGTTGTTTACTTCGCAAGGTTGCTCCAGTTGCCCGGCTGCCGATAAAAATTTGGCCGAGATCATCGCCTCTGCCGAAGCCAACGGCCAGCCCGTTTATGGCCTTTCGTTTCATGTTGACTATTGGAACTACATCGGTTGGAAAGATCCTTACAGTAAATCTGAATACACCGCAAGACAAAGAAGGTATGCTCAGGTAATGAATTCAGAAAGCGTTTACACGCCCCAAATGGTGGTGAACGGTGAAGCTGAATTTGTTGGCTCTGATAAAAAAACAAGTGGCCAAGCCGTGGCCAGGGCACTTGCAAAAAAAATGACGTATCAGATTTCATTGAATAATCTCGAGCGTGTTGGAGAAAAAATCTCTGTTTCGTATTCGTTGAGTAAAAACCCTGAAGGGGAAACTGTGAACGTGGCCATGGTGGAGCGGGCCATTGCCAATGAAGTGACCCGCGGAGAAAATGCGGGGAGGAAACTAACCCACAAAAATGTGGTGCGGTCGTTCGTGTCAGTAGCTGCGCAACAAAAAGGAACGATCACCATCGACCTTCCAAAAGGGGGAACGCCTTGTTCAATCATTGTCTTTGTTCAAAATCAAGAGTGGCACATCACAGGCGTAATTGGAAAAAATATCAATTGAAGTTCGCCATCGCAGTGATGGGGTGCATTTCAAATTGTCGCGAGCCATTAACTCCCTCACCCAACCCCGCGATATGATAGCCCCACTTTTCTGCCACCCTCTCCCCGGCCTGCCTTCGGGCAAGCCTATGGCGGCCGAAGGGGAGAGGGTACCACTGCCTTCCGTTAACACAGGCATTCAGTTGGGTGAGGGAGAAAGCTGCGACAATTTGAAATGAACCCCAGTGATGCAATTTGAATTCTTTTGAATAATTTGGCGGCTGCAAAAAAAACGGCCACTTGATCTTAAGTAAACTCTTCATTTTCTCTCTCCTATCAGTCTTGTCATTTTCAGCAACTGGGCAGAAAAATCCGTTTTTCTCAGACACCTCTAAAAATGCGAGCAAAATTATTTTGCCGATTTTGATATACACTCCCGAAACACGAATGGGCATTGGGGCATTAGGAGTAACGCTGTGGAAAAACATTGACTCCACAAAACATACGCGCACCTCTAATGCAGAGTTAGTTTTGCTTTACACCAGTCGCAAGCAATTGATCATCATCCCGCGCTATACTATTTTCACGAAGGGCGAAAAATATTTGATCGAGGGTTTTGGAGAAGAGCTGATAGACTTTCGTGATTTTTATTTTGGCCGTGGCAACACCACATTGCCCAGCAAACGCGAAGTAGTGACCTACAATGTAGTAGGTTGGGAAAATAGGATAAGCCGAAGATTGTTTGCCGGCAAACGACTCTTTTTAGGATTAGAAACCCGCGCTCTAAATTATTACCACTTGAAAACGGATTCGAGCGGCATGCTGGACAAAGAAAAAGTGATCGGCTACAATGGTTCCACTTCCATTGGCCTAGGCCCGGCACTGACGTGGGACAACCGCGACAATGTGGTGAACGCCAGCAAAGGTTTTTACTTGGACGTGCGCTACTCTAATTATTCTACAGGGCTTGGCAGCAGCGTAAACTACCATCGGTTGCTTTTTGATTTTCGGAAATACGTCAATGTGAACCCTTCCAAGCGGCACATTTTTGCAATGGAGTTGTTTGGAAATTTTGTGCGTGGCGATGCCCCTTTTAAAGAGCTTGCCGAACTGGGCGGCTCACGCATCATGCGCGGCTACTACCGCGGCCGCTTTCGCGACAACTACATGACGGCCTTCCAAGCGGAGTACCGCATGCCGGTGTATAAACGGGTGGGCATTGTGGCCTTTGCAGGATTGGGAAAAGTCTATGATCCTTCGTCTGTGAATTTAGATGCGATGCATTATTCGTATGGCGGAGGGCTTCGTGTGAACATCAACAAACGCGAACACTTAAACCTGCGCCTCGACTACGCGCGTGGCGACCCTAAATACTTGGGCTATTTTTATCTTGGATTTGCCGAGAGTTTTTAATCTGATCCCTTCTCAATTAAAAATATTACACGGACGGAATTGGCTTGCCCTTATAATTCCACGCGTGTGTAGTAACTTACCGCGATGAGTTTTGGGTATCCTTCCTTTCTGTGGGCATTACTTGCACTGGCTGTTCCGGTGATCGTGCACCTGTTTAATTTTCGAAAAACCATCCGTGTTTATTTTTCAAACACCCGTTTTTTAAAACAAGTAAAAGAAGAGACCACTCAAAAGCGCAGGCTCAAGCAATATTTGGTGCTGGCTTCTCGTCTATTGTTTTTGTTTTTTTTGGTGATCGCTTTTGCACAGCCCTTTCTTCCCGCCAAGGAACAATTGGCCGACCAACATAGTGTATCCATTTACGTGGACAACTCGTTCAGCATGTCGGCCCCTGTGGCCGAGAAGACACGTGCACTTGATGAAGCTATCCGCATGGCGCAGCGCATTGTCGATATATTTCCTGCTGGCACGCACTATCAGTTGCTCACCAATGAGTTTGCTCCGTTTTCCAATTCATTAAAAACAAAAGCCGAGGTGACCGATCTGCTCTCGCAAGTGAGGCTCTCAGCCGTTGGGCGGAGCGGGCAAGAAATCGTTGGCCGGATAAAAGAAAAGAACGGAACGCTGTTTTGGCTTTCGGATTTTCAACAATCTACGTTTGGAAATAGTGTACCGCTCGACTCGACTTTGCAAGTTCGTTTGGTGCCCATTATGTTTGAAAACACCTCAAACGTGTTTGTCGATTCCGTTCATTTAGAAAATCCATTTGCCATTGGTGGCGAAAAAAATAAAGTGAACGTGCGCTTGCGCAACAGCAGCAAAAAAAATGTGGAAGCGCTTTCTGTCAAACTCTCGATCAATGGCGTGCAAGCGGGCACAACATCTGTAACCATTGGCCAAGACAGCTTTACTGAAGTGTTGTTTGACCTTGCTCCCGGGCTTAACGGCAACAACAAGGCCACGATAAGTTTCAGCGACTACCCTGTTAGTTTTGACAATGAATTTTTCTTTGCCCTCGACTATAATCCTAAATTGAAAGTCGTTGAAGTAAAACCGACCCAGGAACCTACTTCCATTGAAAAAGTTTTTGGAAACAAGGAGATTTTCTCTTTTAAAAGTTTTACATCGGCCAATCTCAATTACAGTTTGTTAGCGAAAGCCGACTTGGTGGTGATCAACGGCCTCGATCGTGTTGATGCTCCGTTGGCGGGAGCCATCAACGCTAGTAAAAATAATTTTGGAGCGATCCTCGTAGTGCCCGGCACACAGCCCGATTTAATTTCCTATCAAAAAATAATGGCGTTGCCGCTGGCGAAAGCATTACAAACTGAAATGGCGGAACTCGATAAACCTGATTTTCAAAACCCGTTTTTTAAGAATGTGTTCGAAGAGAAGACGATGTCCGTTGCCATGCCCAGTGCCATTCGGTTGATCGATTGGGGCGCAGACCGTTCGGCCATTTTGAAATTCAAAAACAATCAACCGTTCCTTTCGCAGCACGGGAAATTATTTTTATTGGCAAGCCCATTAGAAAAAAAATCGACCAACTTTTATAACCACGCGCTCTTTGTGCCCGTGATGTATCGCGTTGCCGCTTCTGGAAAAAAGACCGAACGTCCCCTTTATTATTCGCTGACATCCTCCACCATCGTATTGCCAGCGGACAGTCTTGTGGGCGAAGATCCGGTGAAGCTCGTAGGCAACCAAGAATTTATTCCTCAGCAGCGAAAAAACAATGGCCAATTTTTCATGGAGCTGCCCAAACATGCGGTGGTGGCCGGATTTTATTATGCCACCCATCGGCAAGACACGTTAGGGCTGGTGGCCTTTAACCTTGACAAAAATGAATCGCTTTTGCAACCCTTGAAGGGGGAAGAAGCAAAGACTAAACTTGGCGGCAGAAAAAATATTTCCATTTTCAATTCCACCTCTGCCGAAAAATTTGGTGGAGAGATCAAAGAACGGTATTTGGGCAACCCGCTATGGAAATACGCCATCGTGCTGGCACTCTCTTTTTTGTTGGCCGAGGTTCTTTTAATCCGGTTTTTAAAATAACTTTGTGCCTATGATCATCGAGCGCACCGACAATGAGATAACTATCCGGCTGCCATCGTCCATCGCTACCGATGGTCTCGAAGATTTTTTGAATTGCCTGCTTTATAGACAAAAAAAATCGGATACCATAGAGACCCATTTTGCGAGCGAAGAAGTATTGGCAAAAGAGTGGGCCACACCTGAAGAAGACGAAGCATGGAAAGATTTATAAAAGGAGATAACGTCCACTTCCCCTTTTCTGATCTCACCTCATCAAAAAAAAGACTTGCATTAGTTTTAGCAAACTCCACACTTGACGATGTCATTCTTTGCCAGATCACTAGTAAATTTTACGATGAACATGGTGTACAGTTGGAGCTTACAGATTTTATATCTGGCTCACTGAATCGCCCCAGTCTTATTCGCCCCAATCGGATCTTCACGGCAAGCCATCGTATTATCCTTTATAAAATTGGCACAATAAAGCCCGATAAATTTATTCAAGTCAGAAATACCCTTGTTACTTTACTGGATAAATAATTGAAATGAAAATCCTTCTTCAATCCGCCCACATCGTCAACACCGCCTCGCCATTTCATCTCAAGAAAAAAAATGTACTCATCGTCAATGGGCGCATTGCCGAGATTGGCGACAAAAATTTTCAAGCCGACAAAACCATTGATGCCGAGGGTATGCTCTTGAGCGCGGGCTGGTTTGACCTTGGCGTCTTTGTTGGCGACCCCGGCCTAGAGCAACGCGAAGACCTGAATTCATTGGCA
>JAYWDN010000026.1:0-18174 GCA_043780615.1 Bacteroidota bacterium
GTCCGACCACTTAGAGTGGTCGGACGACTCCTTTGAGGATTCATAAACTGGAGCGTGAAAATCTTTTTTGCGATAGCGGTCTTTTCCCGGCCGCTCAAAATAATTGTTGAGCGTGCGTGCCATGGAGGCGAATGACCCGGTGATGTCGAACAAATTTGCTTCGGCCCCGCCCAGCACCAAGGTGAGCCCGTAGTGATCGGCAGGTTTGCTCAGCGTGGTGATGCCAATATTTTTTAGCAAGTCGTAAAATTTTTCGTAGCGGTAGGTGCGCAGTTCATGCACGGCAGGCACATTGAGTGAACGGATCAACGCGGCATCGGCAGACACAGCGCCATCGTACTCTTTCGAAAAATTCTTTGGCGCATAGCCATTGATCAGCGTGGGCACATCGGGCCACAGCGTATGCGGCAGCATCTTGCCTTCGTGCAGCATGGCGGCAAATAAAAATGGTTTTAAAATACTGCCCGTGCTTCGTGCGGCCGCCACCACGTCAACGTCTTCATTATTTTCTTTGCCAGAAAAAGTATTGCCAACGTAGGCCAAAATATTTCCAGTCTTCACCTCAATGATGATGGCGGCCGCGTTGAAAACCTGATTGGCCTTCAGGCGTTGGTGATGGTCGTTGATAATTTGAGAGGCACGTTGCTGCAAACTCAAATCAATGGTAGTCATGATTTTTTTCTGGCTATTCCCATCTTTTACTGCGCGCGCGAGCAAATGAGGTGCATGGTGAGGCAGTGGCACGGGGGCTTCGGGCACGGGCTCTGCTTTGGCCAATTGCAAAGTGAGCGAATCCATTTTGCCCGACTGGGCAAGTCGATCGAGCAGATGATTGCGTTTGATTTTTAAACGAACGCGATTTTTTCCTAAATGAATCAGCGAGGGATTATTGGGCAACACCGCGAGCAGTGCCGCATCTGCCCAACTCAAGTCGGAAGGGCTTCTTCCAAAGAATCGCCAGCAGGCCGCCTCAAGGCCCACCACATTTCCACCGAAGGGGGCATGGGCTGCATAGAGCGCAAGGATTTCTTTTTTTGAACAACGTAGTTCCAAACGCGTGGCCAAAATAATCTCAATGGTTTTTTCAAAAAATGTTCGTGATTTATTTTTTCGCGATAAGCGAATGACCTGCATTGACAACGTGCTGCCGCCACTGATCACTTTTCTGGCCTTCAAGTTTTGGCGCATGGCGCGCGAAAGCGAAAGCACATCGACACCGGGATGATTGTAAAATCGTTTGTCTTCCGTAAAGATTAATGCCTGCGAAAATTTCTCGGGCACATCATCGACAAAAGGGAAACGCCACTGGCCATCGGCCGCGATGGTGGCACTGAGCAAGTTTGCATTCTTGTCATCGAGTACGGTGGAATACGGATCGCTGAAAAGTGGTTGCGGTAACAATAAAAAATAAACTGTACCGGCAATCACGAAACCTATCAGTGCGGGCCAATATTTATGGATAAACTTTTTCAACGAAGGAACTTAACGGTGCAAGGATCGTTATTTGTCAAAACAAATTTACAACCAACTCCGCAAGAAAACGCATTGTATTCATTCCCTCTATTTTCAATCTTTACGTTTTATAAATCACTATGGCCGACAATAAAAAATTCACTGCTGTTATCTTGCTCATCGCCCTCTCGCTGATCTGGGGCACCTCGTTCATCCTCATCAAGCAAGCGCTCAAAGTCTATTCACCAGACGAGGTAGGGGCACTGCGCGTGGCCGCTGCATTTATTTTTATGCTGCCCATTGCATTTAGGCATTTAAAGGAACTCCACGGTAGCGACTACTGGAAACTTTTTTTCTCGGGCATGCTGGCGGTTTTCATTCCCGCATTTTTGTTTGCCATCGCACAGACACACCTCAACAGTTCGTTGGCAGGAATTTTAAATACACTTTCACCTGTGTGGACGATGATTATCGGGGCACTGTTTTTCAGTCAGCGCTTTCGCGGATGGGCAATTTTTGGAAGCGTGATCAGTTTTGGTGGATGTATTGTGTTGGCCATGGCGCGTGCCGATGGTGGGCTTGGTGCCTTCAATGTTTACGCATTGTTGATTGTAATTGCCTGTGCTTGCTATGGCCTCAACCTCAACTTCATCAAATTTAAAGTCCCGAGCCTCGCCCCGATGACGATCATCAGCGTGTCGTTGTTGTTGATTGCCCCGCTCGCTTATATTTATTTGTTTGGCTTCACCGATTTCACTTTCAAATTGGCAAACACCGAAGGTGCATGGAAGGCGTTGGGTTTTGTGGGCATCCTCGCGCTGATGAGCACGGCCGTGGCCAATTTACTTTTTTATAACCTGCTGCGGATTTCTTCACCACTGTTTGCAAGCTCAGTCACATACGTGATGCCGCTGGTGTCGGTGATGTGGGGCGTGATCGATGGCGAGATTTTGGTGGCGGGTCATTTTATTGGAATGGCACTGATCTTGGGCGGAGTATTTTTGGCCAATAGGAAAAAAGAGTAGGAATATACTACCGCATCTTGGTCGATTGCTATTTTGGCGATTCAATCTTAATTTAGATGGGATTTTAATTTTCACATTTACATTTATAAAATGAAAACCATCTTATTTGTTGTGGTACTTTTCTTTGCCTTTGCCTGTGAAAAGGATAAACAAGATGCAGGAAGCGACAACCAAAATATTGAAATGGCTTCGAAACTATTTGAAGCATTCAACCAACACAATTGGAATGCGTATGCAGAGGCTTACGCACCCGATGCCGATTTTCTTGACCCTTCGTATGGCAAAGCGTATGTCAAGCAAACCCGACAGAAGTTGATCGAAAAATATGCAGGCTTCCAAAAGGCAATCCCCGATATTCGCGATAGCTTGATCGCCATTTATGGTGTTAATGAAAACGTAATTGTAGAATTTATTTCAAAAGGCACGCTGCCAGACGGCACTAAGTGGCAACTGCCCATCTGCACCGTACTCACTTTTAAAGGAGGAAAAATAATAAAGGATGCTACTTATTTTGATGAAGAGAAATAACTCGCGACTTATAAAAAAGGTACTTATGAAGAATTGGTGTGTCTTATTATTGATGCTGCTTAGCTCTTGCTCTACGAAAACAACTAACAACGAAAAATCAAAAGATGAAGTCAAGCAGGCCGAAAAGGATTTTTCGCAGATGGCGCAGGAGAAGGGGATCGCGGCTGCCTTCTACGCTTTTGCCGATGACAGCGCGGTGATCAAACGAGGAGCTAAGATTTTCAAAGGCAAGGAAGCGATTAGAGATTTTTATTCAAACCAACAAGGAGAATTGCAATGGTCTCCAGACTTTGCCGATGTTTCGGACGACCTCGGCTACACTTACGGCCATTTTGTCTTTTCAGACAAAGATTCTACGGGCAAAGTGAATGAGACTAAAGGGTATTTTCACACGGTGTGGAAAAAACAGAAAGACGGCACTTGGAAGTTTGTTTGGGATTAGCCCAACGCCTCCACCTCTTCTACTTCATCGGGCATCATTTTTTTGAAGAGGCTTTCGATGCCGGCTTTTAACGTGATGGTAGAAGAAGGGCAACCGCTGCATGATCCTTGCAAGGTTACTTTCACACGCTTGTTTTCGTACGAGTGAAACGTAATCGCTCCGCCATCTTGCTCTACAGCCGGGCGGATGTATTCATCCAAAATGGTTTTTATTTTTTTGATGGTCTCGGTTTCTTCTTGCTGCGGTGCTGCGATTTCTTTTTTGTCGAGGATCAGTTTGCCCGATTCTAAAAAGGCAACGATATGTTTTTTCAACGTGTCTTGAATCTCGATCCACTCCACATCTTCTTTTTTTGTAACCGTGACAAAGTTGCTCATGTAAAACACACGCTCCACAAACGGGTACATAAACAGTTCCTGCGCTAAAGGAGCATCCTCCGCTTCACCCGGACTGGGAAAATCAAAACTCATGCCCTCTGGCACCAACATTTCGTTCACCACAAACTTGAGCGAATTGGGGTTGGGGTTGCTTTCTAGATAGAGATGAATGGTTTTTGGAGTGGCCTGTAACATAATTGAGGTTGCTTATATTTTATCACAACAAAAGTACGGAAATAAAGTTCGCATAAAACAGTCGACTGTTGACAGTCAACTGATAACTATTATCTTCACGTCCAAAATAAAATTGCTTTGAAACTAAAACATCTTTCCCTCCTTATTTTCGTATTTGCTACAATAGCCGTCTTTGCCGGCCTTGTCAATTATTATCAATGGATTGAAATCAATAGCCCGATATTGGCCGTAAGCCGGTGGATTGTTTGGGGCTTGTTGATCTACCTTGCCATACTAAGAAAATCATTGACCACCTGGGTGGTGGTAAGCATGTTCATCGGCTGCGAGATTGGCTTTTCTTTTCCTACCGTAGCCTTGCACCTCGATGTGCTGAGCAGTATTTTTTTACGACTTATCAAAACAATTATTGCCCCTCTTATTTTTTCAACGTTGGTGGTAGGGATCGCAGCGCATTCCAATTTGAAACAAGTGGGGCGGATGGGCTTGAAAGCGATTCTCTATTTTGAAATCGTAACCACCGCTGCTTTGTTCATTGGACTGGCTGCCATCAACCTGACGAAGGCCGGTGAAGGTGCACACATTGAAATGGCACAAGGACAAGAACAACGCGCTGAGAAATTATTGGCACAGAAAGAATCGCACAACGTGATCCTTGATATCTTTCCTGAAAATATTGCGAAGGCGATTGCCGAAGGCCAGGTGTTGCAAGTAGTAGTGTTTAGTGTCCTCTTTGCCATCGCACTGGCGATGCTCAGCGAAGAAAAAAGAAAACCGATGTTGCAGTTTACCGAGAGCCTCTCAGACGTGATGTTTAAGGTCACCCACATCGTAATGTACTTCGCGCCCTTTGCCGTGCTCGGTGCGCTAGCGTATTCCATCGCTTCGTTTGGCTTTGAGGTGTTGAAAAACTTGGCTTTGCTTGTAGCTACATTATATGGTGCGTTGGCCGTTTTTGTATTTTTTATTTTGGTGCCGATTGGCTTCATCATCAAATTAAATTTCAAAAAATTTATTAATGCCGTCACGGAACCTGTGACGATTGCGTTTTCAACGGCCACAAGTGAATCGGCTTTGCCTCTAGCGATGGAGAATTTAGAGAAGATGGGCATCCCTCGTAAAGTGGTTTCATTTGTGCTGCCTATGGGCTACAGTTTTAATCTCGATGGAAGCACACTCTATCTTTCCCTCGCATCCGTGTTTGTGGCGCAGTTGGCGGGGATGGATTTATCGCTGGGCGAACAAATAAAAATGGTGTTCATTCTCATGCTCACAAGCAAAGGAGTGGCCGGAGTGCGTGGTGCCACCTTTTTAATCTTAGTGGCCACCGTGGCCGATATGGGTATCGATCCGCACAAAGCATTTGTAATCCTTGGCGTTGACGCGATCATGGACATGGCGCGCACTGGCACCAACGTGCTCGGCAATTGTTTGGCAACGGTGGTGGTGGCCAAGTGGGAGGGCGAGTATAGCGATTAATAATTCTGTCTGACAACTGTGAGATGTTTTAAGTTTTTTCTAATCACCCAATTACTCCCGATCCCACCAACTCTTCTCCTTCATACCATGCAGTAAATTGCCCAGGAGTTACTCCACGTTGTGGTCGATCAAAGATAATATACAAACCGTTTTCTTTTTGATGAAGTGTACAATCTTCTAGCGTTTGGCGATAGCGGATTCTCGCTAGGAATTTTTTTGATTCGCCCGATTTCAATTTTAAATCTTCGCGAACCCAATGTTCATCGGCTAATGGAATGAATAATCCTTTGCGATAAAGCCCTGGATGGTCTTCGCCCATGCCGGTGTAGATAATATTTTTTCCGGTGTCGGTGCCGATCACGAACAATGGTTTTTCAAAGCCACCGAGATTCAGCCCTCTGCGTTGCCCGATGGTATAATAATGTGCCCCATTGTGATCTCCCACTACTTCACCTAGTTCAGGACTAAGTGAATAAGGTTGTGTGAGGTGAACTAAATCATCTTGAGCCCATCCATTTTGAAATATGGACGAAGTTGCTGGTACTTCAATCACTTTTCCTTTTTTTGTTTGCAGACGTTGTTGCAAAAAATCAGGCAAGTGTACTTTGCCGATGAAACACAACCCTTGCGAATCTTTTTTCTCGGCAGTGGCGAGCCCCGCTTTCTTGGCGATGGCGCGCACTTCGGGTTTCAATAATTCACCAACAGGGAATAATGCCTTCGATAGTTGCGCTTGTGTGAGTTGACAGAGAAAATAACTTTGGTCTTTGTTGGGGTCTTTGCCCGCCAGCAATCGATACATTTTCTTGCCGTTGATTTCGAGCTCTCCCCTGCGTGCGTAGTGACCAGTGGCCACATAGTCAGCACCGAGTTTCACGGCTGCCTTCAAAAAAACATCAAACTTGATTTCGCGGTTGCAAAGAATATCCGGGTTGGGCGTGCGGCCCGCTTTGTATTCGGCAAACATGTAATCGACAATCCGCTCTTTGTATTCGTTGCTGAGGTCGATAGTCTGGAATGGAATGCCGAGATGTTGCGCTACGATCATCGCATCGTTGCTGTCGTCAAGCCACGGACACTCGTTGCTGATCGTCACCGAATCGTCATGCCAGTTTTTCATGAACATGCCGATCACTTCATAGCCTTGCTCTTTCAATAAATAAGCGGCAACGCTGGAGTCAACACCCCCGGATAGACCTACTACTACTCTTTTCATTGTCGGCAAGGTTAAGGCTTGCTTATTTCTTCAAAGTTAAATTTTCAGCTAAAAGTTCCTGCCTACACTAAAGTTTCGGCAGGCAAGCATTAATTCTTCTCAGCTAAAAGCTCGTTTATAATCTGATTAAACCGCTCTTTGAACTGCTCGTAATAAATTCCTGTGCCCGGCCCTTCAAAGCCCGTGTGGATGTATTTCACTTTTCCGTCTTTTCCAATAATGATGGTGGTGGGGAACCCCAACAATTTGTTAAGCATGGGCAATGTCTTTGATGCTTTTTCTGTGTCGTTCGTTCCAGCAATGACAAACTCGTAAGGAATTTTTATTTTCTGAACGGCTTTCTGAACGCGCTCGCTCGCGTATGCAAAATCATCTTTGCGCTCATAGGCAAGCCCGAGGATTTCTACACCGCGTTTATGATTTTCGTTGTACCACGATACTAAGAATTTTGTTTCGTCCATGCAGTTAGGGCACCATGTTCCAAAAATTTGGAGGATCAATACTTTGCCTTTAAATTTTTCATCCGATGGACTTACCAAGTTTTTATTGAGATCAGGAAATTTAAAATCAATTTTATCATACCCTTCTTTCAGGAAAGTCAGCGATTCGGCATCGGGCATTTTGGCGTTTTCATTTTTGATGCCCTTGAAGGGTTCATACGAAAGTTTGCCTGCATAATAATCTCCTTTCAATGAGTCGCCTGATTTTGTAGCGATGAATACATACGCATGGTTGCCATCGAAGGTGCTCAGCATGAGTTTGTCGTCTACCACATTTCCTTCGAGATAACGATAGTCGCCAGTTGGCGAGAGGAAACTTCCCGAAAGGTGGTTGCCATTTTGCTCAAACACGCCCACCGAAGGAATTATTTTTCCTTTTGGTGTTTTAAATTCGATTTGGTATTTGCCACTGAAGTCGGTTGTTTTCTCTAATGTATTTTTCGCGAAGCGATAATCGTCACCGAAGGTTGCCTTAAAAGGTTGGTTGGCTTGTGGCGCATAGTTTTTTACAAACGTGCCCGTGAGTTTGTCGCCTTCAATTTTGGCGCGCAGTTCGGCATCAAAAATGTGCAGCACCATCTTCACCGAATCACCAAAGACGGAGACTTCATCCAGCAGTATTTTCTCCGATCCGTTTTTGATGTAAACCAGCAAGCTGTCGTTCTTCTTCGCTACATCAAACGTGAAGGGCAGGTCGTGGCCTTGGCAATCAATCACCCCGCGCCAGGTTCCGGTTTTTAATTCAGTCGGCTTGTCGCACGACAGCACAAGACTTGAAAATAAAATGAGGGTAAGCAGTCGGTTCATAAAATCAATTTTGGTATCCAACGCAAAAATGCAATAAATGATTCTCTTTTTGTAAAACGTTAACAGTTAATAGTTAATCGGTAAGGGTGTACGACAGATTGGATTTCTTTGTGCCTTAGGGTCTTTGTGGCCACTAAGACTCCAAGACACTAAGGAATGCATAAAGCCTAACTCAGTCCTTTTTTCAAAACTGTCGTACGTCCTCGGCAAACAGGACGATTAGCGGTTAACTATTAACAATTAACTTTAAGCGATGCTAAACGATTTGAAAGTCCTCGAACTTGCCTCGGTGCTCGCTGGCCCAAGTGTGGGGCAATTTTTTGCTGAACTCGGAGCTGAGGTTATTAAAATTGAAAATCCAAAAACCGGTGGTGATGTGACGCGCGGATGGAAAACCCCGGACGAATCCACCGATGACCGCTCAGCTTATTTCTGTTCGTGCAACTGGGGAAAAAAATCCGTGGTGCTGGATCTGACCATTAACAAAGATCTCGAGATTGTAAAAAAATTAGCAGCCAAATCAGACATCATCATTGCAAGCTACAAGCCAGGCGATGCCGAAAAGTTGGGCGTATCCTACGAACAATTAAAAACTTTCAACGCACAACTTATCTACGGACAAATCACGGGCTATGGTTCAGACGATGAGCGAGTGGGCTATGATGCGGTGATTCAAGCGGAGGCCGGCTTCATGGATTTGAATGGTGAGAAAGATGGACATCCGACAAAAATGCCTGTGGCATTGATCGATATTTTGGCAGCACACCAATTGAAAGAAGGATTGCTGCTCGCGTTGTTGAAGCGTGCAAAAACAGGTGAAGGAAGTTTTGTGGAGGTATCGCTCATACAAACTGCGATTGCTTCGCTGGCGAACCAAGCCACGAATTGGCTCATCGGAAAAAAATTGCCACAACGCCAAGGCTCGGCCCACCCGAACATTGCACCGTATGGCGACTCGTTTGTGACGCAAGACAGCAAGAGAATATTATTAGCTGTAGGGAGTGACAAACAGTTTGAGGCATTAATGCAAGTAGTTGGACTTGGGGCTGAGGACTTGGGAGATAAGTTTGTGAAGAATCAGCAGCGTGTTGCATACCGGAAAGAGTTGAATAAAATCTTTGCAGAAAAAATCATGAACATCAACTCCGATGAACTGGTCAAAAAACTACGCGCAAAAAAAATCCCGGCCGGGTTTATCCAAAATCTGAAAGAAGTGTTCGAGATGCCGCAGGCGATGGAGACGCTATTGGATAAAGATGGACTTCAAGGCGTGAGGAATTATGTGGGAAAAGAGGCAGGTGGCTGGTCTCTGGATTTTGGATTGCTACCTCCGCCACATTTGGGTGAGCATACAGAAGAAGTGGTGAATAAACTGCTATAACTACGACTGAGAAATTATACCTATATTTCATCATCCATGGATGAGGGGTAGGTAATTAATTATTCCTGAAATTTTTTAACTCATCAAAAAATCAATCGCACATGCTTGAACGTTCTCTTAGCAAGTCGGCCATCTTGATGGTTGTCTTGGTTTTTATTTCTGTTGTTGTGTGGGAACTTTACCTGCGCAGCAAGGGCTACGAAACTTCGGTTGACGATGACCCGGCCCTTTGGGCCAACCAACGCGAAAAGGTATATGAGCCTGCCGATCTGGCCACCGTTTTCATTGGCTCTTCGCGCATCAAGTTTGATTTGGATATTGATAGTTGGCAGGCGATTACAGGTGATCATGCCATTCAACTTGCTTGTGTAGGCAGCAGTCCACTTCCTGTATTGGTGAACCTTGCCGATGACAAAAAATTTAAAGGTCGCCTCGTGGTGGATGTAACGGAGAGGCTTTTCTTTTCAAGTAATAGTTCTCGTAGGCCAGATGAAGGTATCAAACAGTATAAGACACAAACGCCAGCTCAGCGTGCAAGTTTCCAGATCAACCGCGTGCTGGAATCACAATTTGTTTTTTTTGATAAAGACCGACTTTCGCTCGGTGCTTACCTTGATCACATACCACTTCACAACAGGTCAGGTGTATTTCACTTTTCAGGCTTTCCCTCCGATTTTGGAAGAGTAAAATTTAATCGACAAGAGTACATGACCAATAAGATGGCTGCCGATACTTCGATTCAAAATGTTGTAAAAAAAATATGGGCGAGCTTTGACAAGGATACCACCTTTCGCCCCACCTCTGGAAAAAAATTAGACTCAATTCTTACGGTAGTGAAAACGGCAGTAGATAAAATTAAATCCAGAGGTGGAGATGTACTTTTTGTACGCACCCCGTCTAGTGGCAATTTACTTGCGAGGGAAAATAAATATTATCCACGCCAACAATATTGGGAAAAACTCTTGACCGCAACCAACTGCCCTGGAATACACTATACTGATTTCCCTGAACTAAACAACCTGGTGTGCCCCGAAGAGTCGCATCTAAGTTTAGCAGACGCAAAAGTTTTCACTACGCACTTTGTCAACTTGCTAAAGACAAAAGGGTGGACTTTTCCTGCATCGAAATAAAAGAATAAACTCACCCCCCTCAACTATTCAATTATGGTTTTTAACTCCTATACTTTCTTTGCTTTTTTTATGGTAATGATGCTCATGCATTACTTGCCATTGCATTGGAATATTAAAAAAGTAAACCTGCTATTGGCCAGCTATATTTTTTATGCCGCATGGAACCCACCTTTCATTTTACTATTGTGGTTATCTACCGTGATCGATTATTTTGTAGGCCGCGCTTTGTACACACAAGAGAATGTGCACAAAAAAAAGCTGCTGCTGGTGATCAGTTTAATCGGTAATCTGGGCATGCTTTTTTTCTTTAAGTACGGTGGGTTTCTTCTCGACAATTTTATTACGCTTGTCAATGTGGTGGGATGGGACTTTCACCCGGCTAAGCCAGATATTATTTTGCCTGCAGGAATTTCGTTCTACACCTTTACAACACTTTGTTATACCATTGATATGTATGAAAAGAAAAGTAAACCTGTAAAATCGCTGCTCGACTTTTCCTTATTCGTTACGTTCTTTCCTCACCTAGTGGCTGGACCAATTGTTCGTCCGCCACAACTTGTGCCCCAATTTGAAAGCGAGCGCAAGGCTACTCAAAAGCAATTGATTGAAGGCTTGTTTTTAATTTCCATGGGCTTGTTCATGAAAGTGGTTCTGGCCGACAGCATGCTCTCATCCACTGCCAATGATGTATTTAGTTCGAAGGGCAACTTGCTGGCCTTGGATGCGTGGATGGGCGTGCTGGCTTTTTCGGGTCAGATATTTTTTGATTTTGCAGGATACTCTACTTGCGCTATTGGTGTGGCGGCTTGCCTGGGTTTTGTACTACCACAAAATTTTCTTTACCCCTACGCGGCAATTGGCTTTTCTGATTTCTGGCGCAGATGGCATATCACCTTATCAGCCTGGTTGCGCGACTACTTATATGTTCCGTTAGGTGGAAATAGAAATGGCAGATTTAGAACCTATGTGAACCTGATGGTGACGATGCTCTTAGGTGGACTGTGGCATGGAGCGAGCTGGACATTTGTAGTCTGGGGCGGACTACATGGATTTTACTTGTGGGTAGAAAAAGCCATTACCGATTTTAGAGTAAGCAAGGTGGCACCTACTGCTACTGTGCCTGGCCCTGAAACATTCAAACCCAAAACACTGCGCAACTTTTTAATCGCATTGTTTACATTCTTTCTCATCAATGTTACGTGGGTATTTTTTAGGGCAACTACTTTTTCACAATCATGGGATTTATTGAAATCGATGTTTGGCTTTGCTCAGAAAGGAGAGCCGATGTTAACAACACTCGCAATTATCAAAGTATCGGTCATTGTATTTTTAATGGTGATTACCCATTGGCTGATGCGCAATACAAAAGTAGTAAACGTAATACCTAAACTTTCTTGGTGGTCGTTTGGTATGATCTGGACTGTTATGATCCTGCTGTTGATTTGGAGTCAGGAAAGCAGCAGCTCGTTTATTTATTTTCAATTTTAATCTTTTTAAAAATTTATAACATGAGCACACCTTCTCTCACCCTCGACAAAATGTTGGGCATCGATTATCCAATCCTTGTGGCTCCCATGTTTTTGATATCCAATACAAAAATGATCAAGGCCGCGCTGGCCAATGGCGTGACGGCCGCTTTCCCCGCGCTGAATTATAGAACCGATGCCGAGTTGCGCGCTGCCATTGCCGACATCAAATCAACCACCAACAAACCGTTTGGGGTTAACTTGATTGTGAACAAATCAAACCCAAAATATAAGCCCCAACTTAAAACACTTGCCGAAGTGGGCGTCAGCTACATCATTACCTCGTTGGGCAGTCCGCGCGAAACCATTGAACTGTGTAAACCGTTGGGCATAAAAGTTTTTTGTGATGTGGTGGATTTAAAATATGCTAAGATCGTTGAGGGCCTCGGTGCCGATGCAGTGATTGCGGTGAACAACAGAGCGGGCGGCCATGCCGGAAATATTGCTCCGCAACAATTGATTGAAGAACTGCGAGCAAATTGTTCTCTTCCCGTGATCTCTGCTGGAGGTGTGGCGCATGGAAAAGATATTCGGCAAGCTATGAACTGGGGTGCTGCCGGAGTTTCGGTCGGCACTATTTTTATCGCCTGCAACGAAGCTGATATTTCTCAAGAGTATAAGCAAGCGATGATCGACTATGGCGAAAAAGATATTGTGCGCAGCACAAAATTATCAGGCTCGGCACTCACGGTGATCAACACACCGTATGTTCAACAACTCGGCACGAAAGCAAATTTGCTCGAGTGGATTTTGAACCACAACAAAACGTTAAAGAAATATGCCAAGATGATCATCGCCTGGCGCGGAATGAAGGCCGTAGAAAGAGCCGCCTTTGGGGCAACCTACAAAACGGTTTGGTGTGCAGGGCCTGCCATTGAACACGTGCACAATATCCGTGCTGTGAGCGAAATTGTGAATGGACTTACCAAAGAATATAGAGAGGGAAAATAATTTTGATCTAAAGAATTTTAGAAACGCAACCTCACTGCCTCACCGTAAAATAAAATCGCGAGCCTACACCTTCTTTGCTCTCTACGTGAATGGTGCCTCCATTTTTTTCTACAAATTCTTTGCAGAGAATTAGCCCAAGGCCGGTGATGAAACTTTGATTAAAAAAAGTACATGGTGTTGAATAAAAATTTTAGTTCAGGCCATTCAAAAAGATTTTAGCTTTGTTGCAGTGCAGTTGGGTATATTAAAAAAGTTTCGCACAACTGATCTTTAAAATTTATGAACATGAACAGGTCCATTGCCACTACGTTGATCCGATTGATCCTTGGGTTTATTTTTTTGATGCAAGGATTTGGTAAAGTGTTCACATGGGGCGTGGAGAACGTCTATCGAATGGATTTTTTTTACGACACGTATAAAAACCTACTGCCCGATTTTATTATCCATGCCACTGCTTACTACACTTCTTACATTGAACTGATCGGTGGGTTTCTGGTAGTGGTAGGATACAAAAGAGATTGGGCACTCTATGCGCTGGCTTCTGTTTTGGTCATTGTCACTTTCGGGCATGGACTTGCCGAGCCCCTCTGGGATTTGTCGCACGTGATGCCACGAACTATTTTGCTTGCCGCGTTGCTGATCGTGCCCAAAGCGTGGGATACGTTTTCGATCGACCACTTTCTTGCAAAGCGCAACAGGGTCACTAAGAAGTAAAAAAACAACCTCCCATTACTGGGCGAGCAGGAGCGAGGGAAGTCGTGCGCATTTTCTATTTTTGCCGACTTAATCTTATTTATAAAGCATGTCGCTCGCCACGAAATACAACCCCGCAGATACAGAAGACAAATGGTACAAGTACTGGCTGGCCAAAGGCTACTTTCATGCCAAGCCCAATCCCGCCAAGGAAGCTTACACCATTGTTATCCCTCCGCCCAACGTAACGGGCGTATTGCACATGGGCCACATGCTCAACAACACCATTCAAGATGTGCTCATCCGCAAGGCGCGCATGGAGGGGAAAGAAGCGTGCTGGGTGCCGGGCACTGACCATGCCTCGATTGCAACGGAGGCACGCGTGGTGGCGATGCTCCGCGAAAAAGGAATTAAGAAGTCTTCGCTTTCGCGCGATGAGTTTTTGAAATACGCCTGGGAATGGAAAGAAAAATATGGCGGCATCATACTCGAACAACTAAAAAAATTGGGGGCCTCGTGCGATTGGGAGCGGACACACTTCACGATGGAGCCGGAGTATTACAAAGCAGTGATCAAAGTGTTTGTTGACTTGCACAACAAAGGCTATATCTATCGCGGCTTGCGCATGATCAACTGGGACTGTGAAGCGAAGACAGCGTTGTCGAACGAAGAGGTGTTGTATAAAGAAGATGGCGAACGCTCGGTGCTTTATTCGGTTCGTTATAAAATAAAAGACACACAAGATGATTGGGTTGTCATCGCTACACAGCGCCCCGAAACAATCATGGGCGATGTGGCGATAGCCGTGAACCCAACCGATGAGCGTTACAAAAACCTTATCGGAAAAAAAGTGTTGGTGCCATTTATCAATCGTGAGATTCCAGTGATCGCTGATCATTATGTTGACAAAACTTTTGGAACGGGCTGTTTAAAGGTAACACCTGCCCACGATGTGAACGACTATGAAATTGGCTTGCGACATAATCTTCCGGTGATCGACACGATCAACGATGATGGAACATTAAATGAAAAGTGTGAGCTGCCGAAATTTTTTGGTAAGGATCGTTTTGCCGTACGAAAAGAAATAGTAAAAGACTTGCGCGAAGCAGGGCATTTAATTAAGGAAGAAGAATTTGTAACACGGATTGGCCGAAGCGAACGTACGAACAGCGTTGTAGAACCTAAACTTTCATTGCAGTGGTTTGTGAAGATGAAAGAAATTTCGGTGCGCGCAAAAGAGGCGGTTGAAAACGATGAGATAAAACTGCACCCTGCCAAATTTAAAAACACCTACCGCCATTGGATGGAGAACGTGCGCGACTGGTGTATCTCGCGCCAGCTGTGGTGGGGCCATCGCATCCCGGCATGGTTTGATGAATCGGGGAATTTTGTGGTCGCTGAAAATGAAGAAGAAGCGATCAAGATTTATTGTAAAAAATTTGCAGTCGACACTCGACACTCGACAGTCGTCCGATTAACCCAAGACTCCGATGTACTCGATACGTGGGCTTCTTCGTGGCTGTGGCCAATGGCCGTGTTTAATGGATTCAACGATGAGAGTTTTAGCAACGGGAAAATTGATTCATCAAAAAACAAAGACTTGAATTATTTCTATCCGACCAAAGTGTTGGTCACTGCTCCCGAGATTTTATTTTTCTGGGTGGCGCGCATGATCATCGCAGGGTATGAATACACAGGCAAAAAACCGTTTGAAGATGTGTACCTCACGGGCATTGTGCGCGACAAGCAAGGAAGAAAAATGAGCAAGTCGCTGGGCAATTCGCCCGATCCGCTCGAGCTGATTGCAAAATATGGAGCCGATGGCGTGCGCACGGGCATGTTGTTCAGTTCGCCTGCGGGCAACGATTTATTGTTTGACGAAAAACTTTGTGAGCAAGGAAGAAATTTTGCAAACAAAATATGGAACGCCTTTCGATTGGTGAAAGGTTGGGAAGTAATCTCAACAGAACAGCCCGAAGAAAATAAAATTGCAATTGAATGGTTTGAATCGAAACTGAACCAAACCTTGACAGAATTGGAAGATCACTTCAGCAAATTTAGAATGTCAGATGCACTGCATACACTCTATAAATTGACATGGGATGATTTTTGCGCATGGTATTTAGAAATCATCAAACCAGAATTTGGAAAGCCTATTGATGAAATCACGCATCAAAAAACAATTTCATTTTTTGAAACACTCTTGAAAGTACTTCATCCGTTCATGCCATTCATTACCGAAGAACTCTGGCACGAACTTGTAGAACGCAAAGAGAAAGATTGTCTCATCGTTGCACAGTGGCCAACGGCTAAAGGCTTCGATCAAAAAATATTGAGCCAATGTGAAATGGCTTTTGAAGTGATCACGCAGGTGCGCAATGTGCGCAATACCAAAGGGATTTCCCCGAAAGAAAGTTTGCCGCTGTTGACAAAGGCTGGAGCCAATGAAACATCAAGTTTCGCTGCTGTGATTCAAAAATTAGCCAACCTGACTTCGCTAAATTTCGTTGAAGAAAAAATCGCCAACGCTACTTCCTTCTTGGTGGGTACTCAAGAATTTTATATTCCACTCGAAGGCAAGGTGGATGCCGCCAAAGAGAAAGAAGAAATTCTGAAAGAGATCGTCTATAATGAAGGCTTCCTTGCCTCGGTAATGAAAAAACTCTCGAATGAAAAATTTGTGAACGGAGCACCGCCTCAAGTTCTCGAGATCGAAAGGAAAAAGAAAGCCGATGCGGAGATGAAGATACAGGCATTGAGAGAACAGTTGGAAGGGTTGAGCAAATAACATTATCTTTGATAAGTGCATTTGACCAAAAGCATAAAAGGCATTACCATCCGACTTACTGACGAAAGGTGGGTGCACATTGTAGAGAACCATCCTGAGTTAGCTGGAAATTTAAACGATGTGCTGCTTTCGGTTGCAAGCCCTGATTTTATTTTGATGGGACAAAATGATGAATTATTGGCATCAGTTTACAAGCGGACGGATAAGTTGTTGGTTGTTATCTACAATGAGAATGAAAACGATGGCTTTATAATAACTGCATTTTTCACATCAAAAATTAACCAGCTCTTAAAACGAAAAATGATATGGAAGAAATTATGACCGATAATATTTTGGATGCACTCAGGGCGGTGAAGCGCAGCAATGCAAACGACTTGCATATTCAGTATGACCGTGAAGCAGATGTGATGTACGTAAATTTTGGAGCACCTATTCCTGCTGATGATAGTGAACTTGATGACAACGATGTTTTGTACCGCTATCGACAAGGGGAAATAGTGGGCATGACCTTTACTCATTTTAGCAAAAGATAGACTTGAAGTCAGAAAATCTCGCTACACCCTCGCAGCCATCAGCAATTCAATATTTTTGAATTTCATTCCGAACTTGCGGGCTACCGATTCGTTGGTGAGGCTGCCTTTGTAGGCATACACGCCTTTCATAAACCACTTGTGCGCAAAGATCATTTCTTCCACACCGCCCTCTTCGGCAGCCCGCAAAATGGTGGGCGTAAAAATATTGCTGAGTGCTGTCGTTGCTGTGTTTGCCACGCGCGAGGCCACATTGGGAACACAATAATGGATCACATCATATTTTCTGAAAACGGGTTTCGCGAGGGAAGTGATTTCGGAAGTGGCCACACACCCGCCTTGGTCAATACTCAAATCAATAATCAGCGAATCTGGTTTCATGTTCCTCACCATCTCTTCGCTCACCACATGGCGCGCGCGGCCTTTCTCGGCACGCAACGCCCCAATCACTACATCGGCATTTTTTAAACTTTCGCTGAGCGTGACCGTATCAATCGTAGAAGTATAAAACTGGTGACCGAGTGTGTGTTTGATCCTTCTTAATTTATAAAGATGATTATCGAACACTTGAATTTCTGCACCGAGGCTAAGTGCTGCGCGTGCTGCATATTCGGCCACCGTGCCCGCACCAATGATCACCACTTTAGTTGGAGGTACTCCAGTGATGCCACCTAAAATAATTCCTTTGCCGTTTTTCACCGTGCTCAAATATTCTGCGGCAATGAGCATCACGGTGCTGCCGGCAATCTCGCTCATCGCGCGGATGATGGGCATGCCGCCCACTTTGTCTTCGATAAATTCATAGGCAAGGGCCGTCACTTTTTTCCGCAGCAAAGCTTGTACACGTTCTTCGTTCAGGTAGCCCAACTGTAGTGCAGAGATCAGCGTTTGCCCCGGCTTAAAATATTCGAGCTCTTCCAACGTGGGCGGCTCAATTTTTAAAATAATATCGGCTTTGTAAACTTCTTGTGGGGAGTGAACAATCTTTGCACCTGCCTCACTGTAAGCACGGTCTGTGAACTTGCTGCCCGCGCCCGCGTTGCTCTCCACCCACACTTCGTGGCCATTGTTCACCAGCAAGGCCACCGCATCGGGCGTGAGGCTCACGCGATTTTCTTGCAGTGCAATTTCTTTGGGAAGCCCAATAAAAAAAGCGT
>JAYWDN010000027.1:0-17983 GCA_043780615.1 Bacteroidota bacterium
ACGGTAGGTTGGGTAGATTTATTTATCCGTTGGGAGTTGAAGCAGGGGATCATCGAATTCGCTCCGGTCCTGCCAAAAAGAAAAAGGGCTGGTGATACATGCTTGGAGTTAATGCCGAGCCACCTTCACATGATCAATAAGAAGGGGCTTAGGATTTTTTTTAGTCTGCACTTGCTACCTATACATTAGTTCCTATCTTTGCAGTCCTTTTTGCGGAAAGAAGCAGTGAATTGGTTTATAATCAAGCAAAATAGGTTTCAATTATGCCTGGAATATTAGGACGTAAAGTAGGAATGACCAGCGTTTTTAGCCAAGACGGCCAGAATCTTGCGGTCACAGTCATCGAGGCAGGGCCTTGTGTTGTCACGCAAGTGAAAACCAAGGAGTCTGATGGCTACAAGGCGGTTCAGATCGCTTTTGGCGAGAAGAAAGAGAAAAATACGCCTAATCCCATGATAGGGCATTTCAAAAAAGCCAACACTACACCTAAACGCAAAGTGGTGGAGTTCCGCGATTTCAGTGATGAGTACATTGGCTTGGCTGAATTGGGCAAAGAGATAAAAATTGGCGACATCTTTATTGAGGGCGACTTCTTAGATGTAGTGGGTACTTCAAAAGGTAAAGGCTTTCAAGGGGTAGTAAAGCGGTACGGCTTTGCGGGTGTTGGTGGCCAAACACACGGTCAGCACAACCGCCTTCGTGCACCCGGCTCTATGGGCAACGCTTCGTTTGCTTCGCGTGTAATCAAAGGCAAGCGTTTGCCAGGCCGCATGGGTGGTGATCGCGTAAAGAACACCAACTTGAAAGTGGTAAAGATTTTGGCGGAACAAAACCTCATCCTTGTGAGCGGTTCAATTCCAGGAGCAAAAAATTCAATGATAATCCTTCAAAAGTAATGGACTTAGCTGTTGTAAAATATACTGGAGAGAAGACAGGCCGCAACATCAGCCTCTCCAGCGAAGTTTTCGGAATCGAACCGAACGACCACGCCATTTATTTGGATGTGAAAAGCTTTTTGGCCAATCAACGCCAAGGCACACACAAGTCCAAGCAGAGAAATGAAATCTCAGGATCTTCCAAAAAGATAAAGAAGCAAAAAGGAACTGGTGGAGCACGTGCCGGTAACATCAAAAACCCTCAGTTCAAAGGGGGTGGCCGTGTCTTCGGTCCCGCTCCTCGCGACTACTCTTTTAAGCTGAACAAGAAAGTAAAAGACTTGGCCCGCAGATCTGCGCTCACCTACAAAGCAAAAGACAACTCGATTGCCGTAATTGAAGATTTCAATTTTGAGGCACCCAAGACCAAGCAATATTTGACCATGCTGCAATCCTTGGCACTTGGCGATAAAAAGACACTCCTTGTATTGCCCGAGTCTAAAAAGAACGTGACCCTTTCGGGCAGAAATGTTCCGAACACTAAAGTGATCACAGCTTCGCAGATCAACACGTACGATGTGCTCCATGCGGAGTGCTTGATCCTGTCTGAAAGTTCTGTAGAAAAAATCAACAACCTGTTAAACCAAGCCTAGTCATGAGCATCTTGAAAAGCCCATTGGTAACAGAAAAAGTTTCTGCCCTCAACGAAAAAGGCAAATACGGTTTTATTGTAAAAAACACCGCCAACAAAATCGAAATCAAAAACGCCATCGAGAAAATGTATAGTGTGAATGTGAAACGCGTAAACACCATCAACGTATTGGGCAAGAAAAAATCACGCTCGACAAAAGCAGGTGTACTCACTGGCCGCAAGCCCGACTATAAAAAGGCGATCGTTACTTTGGCAGCGGGCGAAGTAATAGATTTTTATAGCAACGTATAAAAATAAGGACAACCCTATAAATTAAGGTCAGTCATGGCAATGAAGAAATTAAAACCAGTAACTCCCGGCACACGCCACAGGCTCTCGCCTGGGTTTGACGACATCACGGAGACACGCCCTGAGAAATCGCTGGTAAAAACGATAAAGAAAACAGGTGGCCGCAACAATGTGGGCCACATGACCATGCGCTACATTGGCGGTGGGCATAAACAAAAATTGCGTGTAATCGATTTCAAACGCGATAAGTTTGGGATCCCTGCGGTGGTTCAATCAATTGAGTACGATCCAACCCGCACCGCTCGGGTTGCCAAATTGTATTATGCCGATGGAGCTAAAACCTACATCATTGCACCGCAAGGAATAAAAGTTGGACAGACATTAATATCAGGTGCTGACGTTGCACCAGAAGTGGGCAATGCTTTGCCGCTGGCAAAAATCCCGGTAGGTACAATCGTACACAATGTTGAACTCAAACCGGGCAAGGGCGCATCAATTTCGCGCAGTGCCGGTTCTTTTGTTCAGTTAGTGGCGCGCGAAGGAGAGTACGCCACCTTGAAAATGCCTTCGGGCGAAATGCGCAATGTGTTGGTGAAGTGCATGGCCGTTGTGGGTGCGGTATCCAATGCCGAGCACATGAATGAAAAAGTAGGTAAAGCCGGCCGTAGCCGTTGGAGAGGAAGACGCCCTCGCACTCGTCCGGTAGCGATGAACCCTGTCGATCACCCGATGGGTGGTGGTGAAGGCCGCGCTTCAGGTGGACATCCACGCTCACGCAACGGCTTATTGTCGAAGGGCAAGAAAACCCGTCATCCAAAGAAATATTCTGATAGTTTAATCATAGCAAGGAGGAAGAAATAATGGGAAGGTCAATAAAAAAAGGTCCGTACCTCGATCAACGCTTGCTCAAGAAAGTGCAGGTGATGGAACAGGCCGGTAAAAAATCGGTGATCAAAACATGGTCGCGCAGAAGCACGATCACGCCAGACATGATCGGCCTGACATTTGCCGTTCACAATGGCAATAAGTTCATACCCGTGTATGTCACCGAGAACATGGTCGGCCACAAGCTGGGAGAGTTTGCTCCAACGCGCACCTTCAAAGGCCACTCTGGAAACAACAAGTCAGAAGCCGCTGGCAAAAAATAATCAGGCACAACGCATTAGATACCTGAAACATGGAAACTGAAAAGAAAAAGAAAAGGTCGATAGTAAAAAGGGAAAAATTGGAAGCAATAAAACGTGCTGCCAAATCAGGCCCCGCCACCGCTTACCTAAAGAATGCGCCTTCATCGCCTCGCAAAATGAGACTGGTGGCAGATCTTATCCGTGGCGAACGGGTGAGCAAGGCATTGAATATTTTGAAGTACGATGCCAAGCATCCGTCTGCAAAAATGGAAAAGCTTTTGTTGTCAGCGATCAATAATTGGGAAGCAAAGAATGCCGATGTGAAGTTGGAAGAAGCTGATCTTTACATTAGAGAAATATTTGTTGGCGGTGGCCGGATGCTCAAGCGGTTGAGGCCAGCACCACAAGGCCGCGCCCACCGTGTGCGCAAGCGTTCAAACCACATCACGTTAGTGGTCGATCGTATGCCAACAAAAGCAACGAAAGAAAAAACAGCAGCAGTAAAAGAAACCAAAGAATAATGGGACAAAAAATTAATCCGGTTGGCTTTCGCTTAGGGGTCGTCCGCGGATGGGACTCCAGTTGGTTTGGTGGTCGCACATTTGCAGACAAATTGGTGGAAGACCATAAGATCAGGAAGTATATCGATGCCCGCATCCAAAAAGGAGGCATTGCCAAAGTGGTGATCGAGCGCACACTGAAGCGCATCACGCTGACTATCCACACGGCTCGCCCAGGGGTTGTCATCGGAAAAGGCGGTACTGAGGTGGACAAGATCAAAGAAGAATTGAAGAAGCTTACCAACAAAGATGTGCAGATCAACATTTTTGAAATTAAGCGCCCCGAAATGGATTCTAAATTGGTAGGCGAATCGATCGCACAACAATTGGAGGCCCGCATCTCTTACCGCAGAGCAATGAAGCAAGCAATTGCCTCGACCATGCGCGTAGGTGCCGAAGGGATTAAAGTGAAATTGTCTGGTCGTTTGGCAGGTGCTGAAATGGCCCGCACCGAACAATATAAAGAAGGCCGCATTCCGTTACATACCATTCGTGCCGATATAGATTACGCCATCTCTGAAGCTCAGACCGTGTATGGAAAAATAGGCATCAAAGTATGGATATTCAAAGGCGAAGTGTACGGCAAGCGCGACCTGTCTCCTAATGTAGGAATGGTGAGCAATGCGGGTGGCGAAAATAAAGGCGGTGCAAGCGGTGGTGATAGAAGAAGAGGTGGTGGTGGCCGTGGCGATCGCAGGGATGACCGAGGAGGAAGAGGCGAACGTCAAGACAAGGGCGATCGTGGTGGCGATAGCCGTAGAGGGAAAAAATAATTATTAGAAAGATTTTAAGGTAGCAACCATGTTACAACCGAAGCGTACGAAGTTCAGGAAAATGCAAAAAGGAAAAGTGAAAGGGATGGCTACGCGTGGCCACCAGATTTCCTTTGGATCATTCGCCTTGAAAGCATTGGAACCAGGATGGATCACCGCCCGCCAGTTGGAAGCAGCCCGCGTGGCTGTGACCCGCGCCATGAAGCGCGAAGGACAGGTGTGGATCCGTATTTTTCCTGACAAACCGATCACCCGCAAGCCAGCCGAAGTGCGGATGGGTAAAGGTAAAGGCGCGCCCGAATATTGGGTGGCCGTGATCAAACCCGGCACTATTTTGTTCGAAGCCGGTGGCGTGACCATGGCAACAGCAAAAGAAGCTTTGGCTTTGGCCGATGGCAAGTTGCCGATCAAAACACGCTTTACGGTACGCAGAGATTATGTAGAACAGGTCGTTACTAAAGCTTAACGAGTTATGAAGAACGCAGAAATAAAAGGATTGACCCTTGCCGAATTGAACGAGAAGATCGGCAGCGAAAAAGAAACCATGCGCAAATTGGAATTTGCCCATCAGGTTTCGGCCATTGAAAACCCAATGAAGATTCGCGAGACACGGAAGGTCATTGCTCGTTTGAAAACAGAATTGACAGCGAAAGAACGCCAAAAATAGTTTCGTTATGGAAGAAAGAAATAGCAGAAAAGAAAGGGTAGGCAAAGTGGTGAGCAACAAAATGCAAAAGTCCATTTCGGTATCGATGGATCGGAAAGTAAAACACCCGATCTATGGAAAGTTCATGACCAAGACCACCAAGTTTATGGCGCATGATGAAAAGAACGAAGCCAACATTGGTGATACCGTGCGGATCATGGAGACCCGGCCGTTGAGCAAGCTCAAGAGATGGAGATTGGTAGAAATAATTGAAAAAGCGAAGTAATCATGATATCAACCGAAAGCAGGCTCACCGTAGCCGATAACAGTGGCGCAAAAGAAGTGCTTTGCCTTCATGTATTGGGCGGCACACACAGACGCTCGGCCAGTGTGGGCGATAAAATAGTAGTGACGGTAAAGTCGGCATTGCCCACGAGCCAAATCAAAAAAGGGACGGTGAGCAAAGCCGTGATTGTACGCACTAAAAAAGAAGTGCGCAGAAAAGACGGTTCATACATCCGCTTCGAAGACAATGCAGCCGTGTTGCTCACCCCGCAAGACGAGCCCCGTGGCACGCGCATTTTCGGCCCCGTGGCACGCGAGCTTCGCGAAAAGCAGTTTATGAAAATCATTTCGTTGGCGCCTGAAGTATTATAATTATGGAAAGGAAATTCAACACGCAACAAAAGCTGCATATCCGCAAAGGCGACACCGTGAAAGTGTTGTCGGGCGATGACAAAAGCAAAACCGGAAAGATACTGGAGATATTAACCAGCAAAAACCGGGCGATCATAGAAGGCATCAACATCGTGACCAAGCACCAAAAGCCATCGGCAGGAAAACCTGAGGGCGGCATTAAGAAAATAGAAGGAACCGTGCACATCAGTAATTTGATGTTGATCGATCCGGCCAACGGAAAACCAACCCGTACGGGCAGAAAGCTGAACGAAAAAGGAAAGCTGCAACGTTATTCAAAGAAGACAGGAGAACTTATAAAGTAATTGAGCCATGGCCACGCCAAGATTAAAAGAGAAATATTTAAAGGACATTGTTCCGGGGCTGAAAGAAAAGTTTCAGTACAAGTCGATCATGCAAGTGCCCAAGATTGAAAAAATCTGCATCAACAAAGGCATTGGTGCTGCCGTGGCGGACAAGAAATTGATCGATGTGGGCATTGAAGAGATCACCACGATCGCGGGTCAAAAAGCAGTGGCGACCAAATCAAAGAAAGACATTTCCAATTTTAAATTGAGAATAGCTCAAGCCATTGGTGTTCGTGTCACCTTGCGCGGAGATCGGATGTACGAATTTCTGGATCGGTTGATGAACGTGGCACTGCCACGCGTGCGTGACTTCAAAGGTGTGAACGACAAAGGATTTGACGGACGTGGAAACTATACACTTGGGGTGAAAGAGCAGATCATCTTTCCGGAAATATCGATCGATAAAGTAAACAAGATCAACGGTATGGACATCACTTTTGTGACCACCGCACAGACAGACGAAGAAAGTTATGAGCTCCTGAAAGCATTTGGGATGCCTTTTGTAAATAAAAACTGATTATGGCAAAATTATCCATCATCGCAAGAGACAATAAGAAAGAGGCACTGGTCAAGCGTTATGCCGAAAAGCGCAAAGCATTGAAGGCCGCTGGCGACTATGTTGCCCTCGACAAACTGCCCCGCAGTTCGTCACGCGTTCGCTTGCGCAGCCGTTGCAAACTTTCAGGAAGGCCACGGGGCTACATGAGCAAGTTCGGCCTTTGCCGTAACCAGTTCCGCCAATTGGCACACGAAGGGAAAATCCCTGGAGTGACCAAGGCAAGCTGGTAGCTTGAATAAAATTTTAGGTTGCTGAGTATCCAAGGTCGTGCGGATAAAATCCAAGCGAAACCAGGTAACAGTTTGGAGAACCCAATTTGTTAATTATCTTTGCAGCCCGTTTCATAAAACGGGTTTGCTTTTTTAAAGTAGAGAATATGAAAATTACGGACCCGATTGCAGATTATTTGACCCGCGTGCGCAACGCCATCAAAGCCCGTCACCGTGTGGTAGAGGTGCCTGCTTCCAATCTTAAAAAAGAAGTAACCAAAGTGCTTTACGACAAGGGTTACATCCTCAATTACAAATTTGAAGACACGGACAACAAGCAGGGCAACATCAAAATTGCCTTGAAGTATAACCCCGAAACGAAAGAATCGGCCATCACCAAGTTGCACCGTGTGAGCACGCCTGGCCTTCGCCAGTACAAGCCTGCTGCCGAGTTGCCCAAAGTACTTAATGGATTAGGCATCGCCATCCTTTCTACTTCGAAGGGCGTGATCACTGACAAAGAAGCAAAGGCATTGAATGTAGGCGGTGAAGTTTTGTGTTACGTTTATTAATCGAGCAAGGACATGTCACGAATAGGAAGATTACCGATCAGCTTGCCAAAAGGAGTTACGTGCGCTTTCTCAGAGGCCGAACATTTTGTAACAGTGAAAGGCCCCAAAGGCGAATTGAAGCAGGCCATCGACCGCGATTTTAAAATCACCTTAGAAGAAGGAACAGTATTGGTGCAGCGCCCTACCGAGCAGAAGAGACACAAGGCCATGCATGGTTTGTACCGCTCACTCATTGCCAACATGGTAGAAGGCGTGAGCAAAGGATACAGAAGAGACCTTGAAGTAATAGGTGTGGGATATAAAGCAGTAGCTCAGGGAAATGTTTTGGACTTAAGCCTGGGATATTCCCACAGTGTTATACTGGCGATACCTTCGGAATTGAAGTTGCAAGCCGTTCAAGAAAAGGGTCAAAACCCAAGGATCATTCTAGAGGGAATTGATAAGCAATTGATTGGCCAAGTGGCCGCAAAAATAAAATCACTCCGTCCGGTGGAACCTTACAAAGGCAAGGGCATCCGTTACGTGGGCGAGTTCGTACGCAGAAAAGCTGGTAAGGCTGCTGCTAAATAATAAAAGTTATGCCGAACATTAAAGACAGAAGAAAACGGATAAAATTTAGCATCCGCCACAAGATAGAAGGCACGCCAGCAAGGCCAAGGCTTTCTGTGTTCAAGAGCAATACCACCATCTACGCCCAAGTGATTGATGACTCTAAGGGCCACACCCTTTTGTCCACTTCTTCGAAGGCGTTGGAATCAAAAGGTGGGGTGAACTTAGAGATTTCAAAAACCGTAGGCAAGAAGGTGGCAGAGATAGCAATCGCAAGCGGCATCGACACCATCGTATTTGACCGCAACGGTTATTTATATCACGGCAACGTGAAAGCCCTGGCCGAAGGTGCCCGGGAGGGAGGTTTAAAATTCTAACGCATGACACAGAGTAACGTCAGCACAGTAAAAGCCAGTGATATCGACTTGAAAGAAAAAGTCGTAGCGATCCAGCGCGTAGCCAAAGTAGTGAAGGGCGGACGCAGGTTCAGCTTCGCTGCAATCGTTGTAGTAGGCGATGGCAACGGAGTAGTAGGCTACGGCCTCGGCAAAGCCAACGAAGTAACGGATGCGATCACCAAAGGCATTGATGATGCTAAAAAACATTTGGTGAAAGTGCCCATTATAAAAGGCACCGTGCCGCACGACTCGCTCGGTAAGTTTGGTGGTGGCTTTGTGTTGTTGAAGCCCGCATCGCCAGGTACTGGTGTAATTGCCGGTGGTGCAATGCGTGCGGTACTTGAAAGCGCAGGAGTGCACAATGTGTTGGCAAAATCAAAAGGCTCGTCTAACCCGCACAATGTGGTGAAGGCAACATTCAAAGCGTTAACCTCGATGCGCGATCCACAAACGATTGCCCGCAACCGTG
This sequence comes from Bacteroidota bacterium, assembly GCA_043780615.1. Lineage (GTDB taxonomy): Bacteria > Bacteroidota > Bacteroidia > Cytophagales > Cyclobacteriaceae > ELB16-189. Next base: position 8,721 of record JAYWDN010000027.1, read on the forward strand.
GCGTGTCATTGTCAAAAGTTTTTAACGGATAAGCGTTATGGCAAAAGTTAAGATCACCCAAATCCGTAGCACCATCAAAAGACCGGAGACTCAATTGAGGACCATTCAATCGTTGGGGCTAGGGAAAGTGAACAACTCGGTGGAAGTAGAATATACGCCACAGATTCAAGGCATGGTAAAAAAAGTAAATCATTTAGTAAGCGTAACCGAATTATAAGATGAAGTTGCATACGCTCAAGCCGGCTACCGGTTCGACAAAAACAAACAAGCGCCTCGGTAGGGGACAGGGTAGTGGCGGTAGCACTGCGGGCCGTGGGCACAAAGGTGCACAGTCACGTTCGGGCTATTCCAAAAAGATCGGCTTTGAAGGTGGACAGATGCCATTGCAAAGACGCGTTCCGAAATTTGGTTTTAAAAACAACAACAAGATTTATTTCAAACCCATCAACTTGGATGTCTTGGAGAAATTAGTACTAAAAACCAAAAGCAACACCATCAGCCTACAGTTGATGCGCGACAACGGTATCGTAGGTAAGAAAGACCAAGTGAAAATATTGGGAAGGGGAGAATTGAAATCTAAAGTATCGGTGGAGGCACACGCCTTCTCAGTTACCGCAACCAAAGCAATTGAAACGGCTGGTGGTAACGCTACCATCGTGAAATAAATGAAACGTTTTTTCACTACCATAAAGAACATTTTCTCTATCGAAGACCTTCGGGTGCGGATACTCAACACCATTGGGTTTCTGATCATCTTCCGGTTAGGTTCTTATATTGTATTGCCCGGTATCGACCCGAACAAACTCACCGGAAACTCAGGTGGTATTTTTGATTTGCTCAATACATTTTTAGGAGGCTCGTTTACACGCGCTTCCATTTTTGCATTGGGCATCATGCCTTACATATCTGCCTCTATTGTAGTGCAGTTGTTGACGGTGGCGGTTCCTCATTTCACAAAACTTCAAAAAGAAGGTGATAGTGGAAGAAAAAAATTGAACCAGTTCACACGCGTGCTCACCATCATCATTACGGCAGCACAGTCGTTCGGTTATTTGAAATCTATTGTCAACCCCGAGGCCATCATCCAGCCCGGATTGTTTTACGTCATCTCTTCGATGATCATCATTGTAGCCGGCACCATGTTTTGTATGTGGTTGGGCGAGCGCATCACCGACAAAGGGATTGGTAATGGTATCAGCATGTTGATTATGATCGGTATCGTGTCACGTTTCCCGGTGGCAATTTTGCAAGAAGGTCAATCAAAAGGATTGAATGGAGCATTGCTTTTGATCATCGAAGCGTTGGCACTGTTCTTTGTTGTGGTTGGTGTGATCGCGTTGACGCAAGCCACGCGAAGGATTCCGATCCAGTACGCCAAACAAGTAGTAGGAAATAAATTATACGGTGGCAAGCGCGATTTCATTCCATTGAAATTGAACTCGGCCGGAGTAATGCCGATCATCTTTGCGCAGGCGTTGATGTTCATCCCTCCGCTGATGGCCAGCATCTGGCGCGATAGCGACTTGGGAGCTTATGTAGGAACTACGTTTGCAGACTTTACTTCATGGCAATACAATTTACTGTTTGCTTCATTGATTATCATCTTCACATTTTTCTATACGGCCATCACCGTTCCTTCGAACGACATTGCCGACAACTTGAAAAGAAATGGCGGCTTTGTCCCGGGCATCAAACCGGGTAAACAAACGGCTGAATTTATAGATGGGATTTTATCAAAGATCACGTTGCCCGGTGCAATTTTCTTGGCGATGGTCGCTATCCTTCCTGCTTTTGCGGTGAAGGCGGGCATCACCCAAAATTTTGCCTACTTCTACGGTGGCACATCGTTGCTGATTTTGGTTGGTGTTGTGCTTGACACACTCCAGCAAATTGAAAGCTACTTGTTGATGCGCCACTACGAAGGAATGATGAAGTCGGGCAGGGTAAAAGGACGTTCTCAATTTGCAGCAGCTTGAGGTGGAATGGTTCGCTACAAGACGGCACAAGACATTCAGGTAATTAAAGAAAGTGCTCAGATTTTAGCAAGGGCACATGCGGAAGTAGCCAAGGCCATACGGCCCGGGGTGAAAACAAAAGACCTGGACAAAATTGCTGACGAGTACATTCATGATCATGGCGGGTGGCCATCGTTCAAGAACTATCACGGGTTTCCAGCGGCCTTGTGCATCTCGGTAAATGAAACTGTAGTGCATGGGTTTCCCGGAGAATATGAGTTGAGAGAGGCAGACATCATCTCCATTGATTGTGGAGTGAAGTACAACGGCTTTCACAGCGACTCAGCGTACACCTACCCGCTGGAAGGGGTGAGTTCGGAAGTATTGAAATTGTTGGATCGGACGTATGAGTCGCTTTACCTCGGCATTGCGCAAGCAAGAGTAGGCAACCGGATTGGCGATGTGAGCTACGCGGTGCAAAATTATGTAGAGCAATTTGGCTACGGAGTGGTAAGGGAACTGGTAGGGCATGGAGTGGGCAAAGAGTTGCACGAAGATCCGGAAGTACCGAACTACGGAAAGAGGGGAAAGGGTCCAAAGATTGTTCCGGGAATGGTGTTTGCCATCGAACCGATGATCAACATGGGAACGAAAAAAGTGGTACAGGAGAAAGACGGTTGGACGATACGAACAAGCGACCGCAAACCATCGGCTCACTTTGAGCACATGGTGGCGATCTTTGAAGACAGAACAGAAATAGTAACAACACACGAGTACATCGAAGAAAGTTATAAGTTCAAGTGGCGAAACAGAAATCGATAGAACAAGACGGAACGATACTCGAGGCGTTGTCCAATGCGATGTTTAAGGTGCAGCTGGAAAATGGACACGAAGTATTGGCGCACATTTCGGGCAAGATGAGGATGCACTACATCCGTATTTTACCCGGTGACAAAGTGAGGTTGGAAATGTCGCCTTACGATTTGACGAAGGGAAGGATAACATTTAGGTATAAATAAGTTAAAGGTTAAAAGTTAAAAGGACAGAACTAATTAACCCTAACAATCAACTGATAACGATTAACCATTATGAAAGTAAGAGCATCCATTAAAAAGCGCAGCGCGGATTGCAAGATTATCAGGCGCAAGGGCAAATTGTTTGTGATCAACAAAAAGAATCCACGGTATAAACAAAGACAAGGATAATTATGGCACGTATAGCAGGCGTTGATATTCCAGACAACAAGCGGGGCGAAATCGGCCTCACGTATATTTTTGGTATTGGCCGCAGGTCAGCACAAAAAATATTGGCACAAGCCAAAGTGAGCTTGGACAAAAAAGTGAAAGATTGGAACGATGAAGAATCGAACTTGATCCGCTCCATCATTGCCGAGCAGTTTCGCATTGAAGGTTCGCTCAAGTCAGAAGTTCAATTGAGTATCAAACGCCTCATGGACATTGGTTGTTACCGTGGGCTTCGTCACCGCAGAGGGTTGCCTGTGCGTGGACAGACTACAAAGAACAACGCCCGCACACGCAAAGGCAAGCGCAAGACCGTGGCAAACAAAAAGAAAGCAGTGAAAGGATAAAAACAGTCCCGAGTCGTTAGGTTGGACGATGACTCAAGGCTAAGAAACTAAGGACTCAATATTAAAGACTAAAAGATGGCAGCAGCACCTGTAGTTGAAAAGAAAAAAGACAAGAGCAAGAAGCGCACCGTAGTGGTGGAGGCCGTAGGCCATGCCCACATCCGTGCTACCTTCAACAACATCATCATTTCGCTCACCAACAGCACTGGCCAGGTAGTGGCTTGGGCATCGGCCGGCAAAATGGGGTTCAAAGGCTCTAAGAAAAACACACCGTATGCTGCGCAAGTAGCTGCGCAAGAGGCGGCCACCAAGGCGTTTGACCAAGGCTTGCGCAAAGTGGAAGTTTTTGTGAAAGGGCCAGGCGCTGGCCGAGAGTCGGCTATCCGCAGTCTTCAAGCTTCGGGCATCGAAGTGACGTTGATCAAGGACATGACCCCGCTGCCCCACAATGGTTGCCGTCCGCCAAAGAAAAGAAGAGTGTAAATTAATTTACGATTTTAGCCCCGATAGCTATTGGGGTACAATTTTAGATTTGATCGTAGGTGTAAAGTCAAAGTATTGAATGTTAAATAGCAAGATTGAAGAACTGAGAAATAGGAAATCGTAAATCATCAATCGCAAATCAAAAAATTAGAACATGGCAAGATACACCGGCCCCAAAGTAAGAATATCCAGAAGGTTCAATGAACCTGTGATGGGCGAGAGCAAAGTTCTGGCAAAGAAAAATTATCCACCTGGCCAGCATGGCAAAACAAAAAAGAGGAAACTCTCTGAATACGCTGTACAGTTGGCGGAAAAACAGAAAGCTAAATTTATCTACGGAGTGCTCGAACGCCAGTTTGAAAATACTTTCGATAAGGCTGCCCGCAAAAAAGGAGTAACAGGCGAAGTGCTGTTGCAACTTTTAGAAGCGCGCCTTGACAATACGGTTTACCGTTTTGGCGTAGCGCCTACACGAAGGGCAGCTCGTCAGTTGGTGGTACACAAACACATTTTGGTGAATGGCGATGTGGTGAACATCCCTTCGTACACCTTGAAGGCTGGCGACATGGTAGCCGTGCGTGAGAAATCAAAATCGCTCGAAACCATTACTACTGCATTGTCAGTGAACGGAGCAAAAAAATACAGCTGGCTGGAGTGGAACACAAAAGAGTTGGAAGGTAAACTGATCCACATCCCCACTCGCGGAGACATCCCTGAAAATATCAACGAACAGTTGATTGTTGAATTGTACTCGAAATAATCCTGAAACAAAAAGTAAAGCACTTATGTCAATATTAGCATTTCAAATGCCGGATAAAGTGGTGATGGAGAAGTCTGATGATTTCCATGGCCTGTTCACTTTCAAGCCGTTAGAAAAAGGCTACGGAGTCACCATCGGCAATGCGCTGAGAAGAATTTTATTGTCTTCGCTCGAAGGCTATGCCATCACGGGTATCAAAGTACCTGGCGTGTTGCACGAATTCTCCACCATCGAAGGGGTGGTCGAAGATGTGGCCGAGATCATCCTCAACCTGAAGCAAGTTCGCTTGCGGAAAATTGGCGACACCAACGACACCAAAGTGGTGGTGAACATTAAAAAGCAAAAACAATTCAAAGCCAGTGACATTGCAAAATTCACTTCAGGTTTTGAAGTGTTGAATGCCGACCACGTGATCTGCAACCTCGATGAATCTGCTCACTTTGAGATTGAACTCTCCATCGACAAAGGCCGTGGCTATTTGCCAGCCGAAGAGAACAAGCCCAACGAACAGGTTTTTGGGTTCATTCCTATCGATGCGATTTTCACTCCAGTGAAAAATGTGAAGTACAGCGTAGAGAATACCCGCGTTGAGCAAAAGACCGACTACGAAAAGTTGATGGTAGAGATCGAAACCGATGGTTCGATCCATCCTGAAAAAGCATTGGAAGGCGCGGCCTTTATTTTGATCCAACATTTCCGTCTTTTCTCCGACAAGTCGATTGAATTGGAAACTACCAAAGACAGCGAAGTAGAGCAAGTGGACGAAGAGATGCTGCACATGCGCAAACTGTTGAAGTCGCAATTGCACGACCTCGATCTTTCTGTGCGTGCTTACAACTGCCTCAAGGCAGCCGATGTGAAAACGTTGGGCGAACTGGTGCAACTCGATATTTCAGATATGATGAAGTTCAGAAATTTCGGAAAGAAATCATTGGCTGAATTGGAACAATTGGTATCCGACAAGAACCTGACCTTCGGGATGGATCTTGCAAAATATAAATTAGACGAAGACTAATGAGACACGGTAAGAAAATAAACCACTTAGGGAGGACATCGTCCCACAGGCACGCGCTCCTTTCCAACATGGCCTCATCGCTGATCTTGAACAAACGGATCACCACCACGGTGGCCAAAGCGAAGGAGCTTAGAAAATATGTAGAGCCTTTGATCACCCGATCAAAGACCGACTCCACGCACTCGCGCAGGATGGTGTTTTCTTATTTGCAAAACAAAGAATCGGTTAAGACCTTGTTTGGCGAAGTAGCTGGCCGCACCATGGATCGCCCCGGAGGCTACACACGCATTGTAAAATTGAGCGACCCCCGTTTGGGCGATGCCGCTGACATGTGCTTGATGGAATTGGTTGACTTCAACGACCTCTACAAAAAAGAAGGTGCTGAAAAGAAAACCAAAACCCGCAGAAGCCGCAAAGGCAAAAAAGAAGAAGGGGCTGAAGGCGAAGTGGCCACAGAAGAGAAGCCAAAGAAAGCAGCCAAAAAAACGACAAAGAAAAAAGAGTAAATCAAAAATAGATTTTGATAAAGAAAAAGGATTGGACGGAAGTTCAATCCTTTTTTTGTTGGTAAGCAACACAAAGCATTGCAATTAATCTACACGAATCGCCACAGCCGCCACAGCCGCAGTTGTCCAGGCCGATTGAAAATTAAAGCCTCCGGTTTCGCCATCCATGTTCAGCACTTCTCCAGCAAAATAAACCCCTTTCACATTTTTACTTTCCATGGTTTCTAAATCGATTGAGTTTAGATCGATGCCACCGCACGTTACGAACTCTTCTTTGAAAGTAGTTTTGCCTTTGATGTGAAAGGGGCAGCGGATCAAAAACTCCATCAATTTATTTCTGTTTTTTTGAGGCAGCTCGGCCCACGTTTTTGCCTCGCTGATTTCGGCAAGGCAGCACAACTTTAACCACAAGCGTGAGGGAATTTTGTAAAGTGGATGGGTTGAAATTTTTTGTTTGCTGTGCTTCAGCGCATCAAAATCTTTTCGCAAGGCTTCTTCATTGCAGGTGCCCGTCCAGTTGATCAACGCAGTGAATTCATATTTTTTATCGTGGAGATAGTGAGCTGCCCAAGCGGAAAGTTTGATGATGGCCGGGCCGCTCAAGCCCCAGTGCGTGATCAGCAAGGGCCCACTTTCAGAAAATTTTGTGCCCGCAATTTTAACTTCGGCTTGAGCCACTGACACGCCCATCAAGTCTTTGAATTTTTTTTCGGAGTCGTTGAAGGTAAAGAGCGATGGAATGGGGTTGATAATAGGCTGCATGGGGGCGAGCCACTGATAACTTTGTGCGTTGTTGTAGCCACCACAGGCGATCAAGATTTTCTTAGCGAAAAATTGACCTCCATTGACGGTGAGCGCAAAACCATTTTCGATGGCCTTTATTTCTTTTACTTCGGCTTGAGTATTTATTTTTATTTGATGCCGCTCGGCTTCGTTCAAAAAGCAATCGATGATGGTCTGTGATTGATCCGTTACGGGAAACATGCGGCCATCAGTTTCGGTTTTTAGTTTTATGTTTTTCGATTCGAACCAAGCCACTGTATCTTTTGCTTGAAATTTCCGGAAGAGTGATTTTAATTCTTTGCTTCCACGCGGATAGTGTTTTGAAAGAGGCGTGGGCTCGAAGCAGTGGTGGGTGACATTGCAGCGGCCACCACCCGATACTTTTACTTTGGAAAGCAGCTTGGAGGTTTTTTCGAGAAGGAGAATAGAGAGACCTGGTTTCTTTTCGGCAACGAGGAGTGCGCCAAAAAAACCTGCTGCCCCGCCACCCACCACAATTAAGTCATAGGAGTTATTTTTAGAATTGATTTCCATAGCGCGCAGCAAAAGTAGGTACTTTCTTGGAGAGGATTTTGAGCGTGCGAAGACCTACGGTTTGGCGGTGATTGTGGTGCGTGCCTGCGCGAAGCCGCTTAGCAAAGGCAGGCTTGCGGCAGGGATGGAGGCATTTGTTTGAGCCCAGTCTTTGGTGAATTGGCGGGCGGGCGGAAAAGGCTGGCGAGTGCCGACAGCCCGGCTGCCGCCCAAAACAATACTTAAAAAAACATCGCGATTCTTTTTGCAAAAGGTCTGTTCAATTTAAAAGCAAGACGTATTTTTACCCAATTATCCAATTATGAGCGACAAAGCATATTTACTTTTGGCCGATGGCCTGCTGATGGAAGGGAAAGCGATGGGCAAGCGTGGCACTTCGGGCGGTGAGATTTGTTTTAACACAGGCATGACGGGCTACCAAGAAATCTACACGGACCCATCGTACTATGGGCAGATCATTGTGAACACTACGGCCCACATTGGCAACTACGGAACGGTGAACAGTGAACAAGAATCGGGCAGACCGCAGATCAGCGGCATTGTGGTGAATGAATTTTCGGAAGGGTTTAGTCGCAAGGCATCGAAGGAAAGTTTGCAGGCGTACTTGGAAAAAAATAATGTGGTGGGCATTACCGACCTGGACACGCGCAAGCTGGTGCGCTACATTCGCAGCAAGGGTGCCATGAATGCGATCATCTCTTCGGAACACTCGCCCGAACAACTGAAAGAAGAATTGAAAAAAATCCCATCGATGGATGGACTTGAACTGTCGTCCGTGGTCAGCACGAAGAAATCTTATTTTGTGGGCGACCCCAATGCGGCAATAAAAATCGCTGCGATGGACTTTGGCATCAAGAGCAACATTCTTAATTGCTTGGCTGAGCGCGGTTGTTATGTGCAAGTTTTTCCAGCCAAGACTTCGGCCAAAGAAATGGAAGCATGGGAACCGAATGGATATTTTTTATCGAATGGCCCAGGCGATCCTTCGGTGATGGACTACGCGATCGAGACGGTAAAAGAAATTTTGAAAACAGAGAAGCCGTTGTTTGGAATTTGTCTTGGCCATCAACTATTGGCTTTGGCCTGTGGCCTGAGCACCTACAAAATGCATCACGGCCATCGCGGGCTGAACCACCCGGTTAAGAATTTGATTTCGGGATTGGGCGAGATGACATCGCAAAACCACGGCTTTGCGGTGAGTGAAAAAGGAATAGAGAAAAACCCAGACGTAGAAGTGACGCACGTACACTTGAACGACAATACCATTATGGGCATCCGCTTGAAAAGCAAGAAAGCATTTTCGGTGCAGTACCACCCCGAGGCATCGCCCGGCCCACATGACTCAAGATATTTGTTCGATCAGTTTGTTTCTATGATGTGAGATGTGAGATGTAAGATGTGAGATGTGAGATGTGAGATGTGAGATGTGAGATGTAAGATGTAAGATGTGAGATGTAAGATGTGAGATGTGAGATGTGAGATGTGAGATGTGAGATGTGAGATGTGAGATGTAAGATGTGAGATGTGAGATGTGAGATGTAAGATGTAAGATGTGAGATGTAAGATGTAAGATGTGAGATGTGAGATGTGAGATGTGAGATGTGAGATGTGAGATGTAAGATGTAAGATGTGAGATGTA
>JAYWDN010000028.1:0-40346 GCA_043780615.1 Bacteroidota bacterium
CCGTTTCGCTCGACACAATGATTGACAAACATGTTGGTAAAATTGGTACGACAAGACGTGATGCTTTCGAGTACGAATTAAAGTTGGAATTGTTGGGCAGTGCAATAAAAGAAGCCAGGACACACCAAAATTTGACTCAGGAACAACTTGGTCAAATGGTGGGTGTTCAAAAAGCACAAATTTCAAAACTTGAAAATAATTTCACAAATGCTCGGTTTGACACAGTAATCAAAGTTTTCAATGCACTCAATGCCAAAGTGAATTTTAAAGTTGAGCTATCAAAAAAAAATTGAGCATCGCATAATCATTGGTGGACTAATGCAGCGTACAACATTGGGTTTGCTGCAAGGCTGGCTGGACGTTGGAGCAATGAACATTTTATCGCTATTTTGCTTTTGTTCGGGCTGGACAAACAGCGCTGAACTTTTTATCTTATCCTGTACATCAGCAAAGCATCAGCAGCAGTTCGGCAGACGTTTTTCAACCTACCCGGGTTCACTCCGGGCCTACCCGGCATCCAAAAAGGGTACTCGGGTTCGCTTGGGGGCTACTCACGTTCACTCCGTGGGCACTCGAGTTGGCTTTTGGCTTACTCAAGTATCCACAAAAAGAACTCGTGTTCACGCCTCGCGAACTGCAATATTCAAAAAGGGAACTGCTGTTCTCAAGTTTGGTACTGCGGTTGGCTTGGGGGTAAGATGGGTGGGGAATTTGGGTAGTGGAGTTATATGGCTGTAATGAAAAATAAAAATGGTCAGGTTGGAAGGCCTGGCTTTCATTCGTAGCGGAGTCTCCGCCTCGGGACTCCGCGCTTTCTTCTCACCAGAGTCGCCTCGGTCTGGTGATGATAAAATAAATGAACAACATACGCAGTGAGCCGAGGCGGAGACACTGCGAGGAAATAAGTTGGTGAAGAAGACCAACGCGGGCGGAGGATTATGAGGAAAGGGCTTCTAAATCCCTGATCATGGATATACACACCTTAAGCTTGCTGAAAGTTTTATTTCAAGCCTTTTCTGCGATTATCTATTGGTGAAATGGTTCTTATATTTGTTTTATGCGATGATAAAAAGGTTCGCATATTAACGAGTTGGCGGTAATGCCATTAACGATACTCCAATGGAACGGTTAATTTATTTTTGATTCAACGACAAGTGTATTTGACATTGCGGACAAAGAATTTAGGCGGACAATAAAATCAATTCAAAAACTCTGAGATGCGGGCTGCCTATTTCTCCACAGAGTCACCCGCCTCGTGGACTCTGTGATTTCTTAATCAAAAATTTATTAGTTTAAATTTAACGTTTTCTGTTTCTTTATTCGCTGAGGTTTAGCGATCGTTGATTGGTGGCCCCGGTAGGAATCGAACCTACATCTTCAGAATCGGAATCTGAAATTCTATCCATTGAAATACGGAGCCATTTTCATAAGGGTCTGAAATTCTATCCCGTCCGACTGGCGCCAGCCGGGCGGGCCTGAAATACGGAGTCCTATTCCATTATTTCGATACAAAAATAAAGAAAGGCCAACAGCTAAAAAATTTATTTCGCCATGAAAAAAAATGCCCTGCACGCTGCCCTGCGCAAGGAGATCATCAAAACTCTGGAAAAGCCACGCAGCATACCTTTCAAGACAATTACCTCGGCAGCAGCCATCTCGCTTCGCCATGAGTATGCCAGTGTTTGCGCACGGTGGGCAAAACGTGGATGTGGGAAACCAACGGAGAGGGTTGTTTTACTTACCTTGTGTATCAATGACCGAGCCGCAAGAAAAAATAATTGTATTCCAAGCTTACGACACCGTGATGGAGGCCAATCTTGCCAAAACAAAATTGGATGCGTACGGCATCCCTTGTTTTTTAACGAACGAAAATTTTGTGAACCTCTATCCTATCCGCAACACTGTTTTCCCCGGTGTGCAACTTCATATTTTCGAAATTGATTCTGAACAAGTGAGGGAAACATTAACGCCAACAACCGATCAAGTGTTGGTGTGCCCACATTGTGGATCGCAAAATATTCGACAAGAGGTAGTCAATAAACATTGGGTAGTGCAACTGATCACGATTTTACTTGCCTCGTTGGCAATGTTTTTTTTTACTGTACCCAAGCCTCTTGAGTATCGATGCACCGATTGCAAGCGTGAGTTTGAAAGCCCCGACTATCTTTAGATTTTCAAAATCGTAAACTCAACTCTTCTGTTGTTGGCGCGGCCTTCATCCGTGTCGTTGCTGTCGATGGGTTTGGTCTCGCCATAGCCGTGGGCTTGCAGGCGTGCCGCATCGATTCCTTGACTGATCAAATAATCCACTACGGACTGCGAGCGTCCTTGCGACAAATTCAAATTATATTCGTCAGAGCCTTTGCTGTCGGTGTGCCCGGCAATCTCAACGGAGACTTTAGCATTCTGTTTTAAGAAATCAACTACTTTGTTCAATTCAACAAACGACTCTGGCTTCAGCGTAGTCCGGTCAAAATCGAAATAGATATTTTTCAGTCGCACGGTTATGCCCACCTCGATTTTAGTCAAGTAAATATTTTTCAATACTGGAATCGTGTTTTCATCGATTACTTGCGCGCTATCGGTTGCGTTCAAATACCCTTCGGCCGTCACGTTAAAAACATACCAGCCCAAGCCTGGAATATCTTGATTGTAACTTCCGCCATCGGCCAAGGGTGAAAAATTAATGGCTGTGCCTTTTTGATTGATCGATAGTTTTGCATTGGGCACTTTCGCATTTGATTTCTTTTCGATCATGTCTCCCGCCAAGGCCAATTGTTTTGCCAATGGGGTGAGGTAAATATCTACATGCAAGGTAGTGTCGCGGTGGAGGTGCGGCACTTTGAAATCATTTCCATACGGCAAGTAGCCCGAAGCATTCGCGGCAATGTTGTAGCCATCTACTTCGGCAATGCGCGTCTCAAATTTTCCGCTCACCCCCGATTTCAAATTGATCGGTTGTTTTAGTTCTTTCAGTTTCACTTCCACATTGGCCGCGATGGGCTGCTTTGTTTTCTGACTGTACACCATGCCCGACAACACAATATTAATGTTGCGCGGCTTGAGAATGAGCAGGTCGTAATTTCCGCCATCCACTTTTGCGCCCGAGCGCGCGGTAAAAATATTTCCTTTGGCATCGATGGCAAAGTAGGCATCGTCCGAGGGCGTGTTAACTGCTCTGCCCAAGTTCAGCGGCTCACTCCAGTTTTGCCAAGTCTCATCGGAGCGTGTAGTTTTGTAAACATCCGTTCCACCCACCCGATCTTTTGCAAAACGATTGCTGGCGAAGTACAAAGTTTTTTGGTCGGGGGCGAGAAAGGGAGCGAAGTCATCAGCAACAGAACTGATTTTCAGTTTTGCCGGTTTTGAAAAATGGCCATCCGGCTGGCGGCTGCTCAAATACAAATCGCTGGATTGATCCTTGATCTTTTCTGAGAAATACAAAATCATTTGTTTGCCATCGGCCGAAAGGGAAGCTCCATAAAACACTCCTTTGTTCATGTTTTCAAAATCGGTGATCTGTAAATCGTTCGACCCGCCCGAAGCACTTGCAATCGAGAAGCCGTGCGAATTTTTTGCGCGGCCTCCGCGGATGAACAGCGAGCCATCGGGCAAGAAATTAAAAACCTGGTTGAAGCGGTTTTGGTTGAGCGGTGAACCAAGGTGCTTGGCCCTGCTCCAACTGCCTTTGTCGTCAAGGGTAGAGACCCAAATGTCTTGACTGTTTATTTTGCCGTAGGTATTCTCGGGATGGTCGCTCACAAAATAGTACAAACTTTTTCCATCGGGCGACACCACGGGCGACACCTCGTTGTAGCGGGTATTCACGTTGTCGTTCATTTTCACCAACTCGTAGCGCGGGCTGATCTCTTGAGCGGAAACAGTAAAGCAAGGCAGACAGAGGAAAAGACAAAATACCTTCATGCAATTTTTTTTCCGATAAAGGTAATGTTTTCTCCTTATCGCGAGAGCAGAAAGTACCAATATCAAATTATTCGAACTGAGAAATCATGCCCGCCCCGTCCTCACCAAAACATAATCAGGTTCTATTTTATAATCTAAGATCACATCGATTTTTCTTTCAGCAGAAATAATTCCCTTCAAGCTTCCCTCCTCTTGCAATCGAAACGGTTCCACATTGAGATGCGTAGCAAAATGCAGTTGCCCTTCGCCATGAATTTTGTACATGGCTTCTTTGGCGCACCAGTACACGGTGTGTTTGATCACGTCCGTGCCCGCATCGGCCAGTTCGGTGGCAGAAAAAACGCGAGGGGCTATTTTCAAAATTTTTTCTTTAGGCTGTTCCAAATCAATGCCTACTGAGTGTGAGTTGTCGATCTGTGCCGCTACATACGGAAACGAATGCGAGAGTGAAATGTGATGCGTATGTTTTTCCAAAAAAGGTTTCCCGAATTCATTTTTGTACACACCAAAAAAACGCAAGCCCAGCTGATTGCAAAGCTCAATAGTAAGTTGCCTTACCGCCAGCCATTCCAATTTTTTATTTGTGTGCGTGATTTCTATTGGCGCGTTACCAATAATCTTATTCGTCAACTGCTCTTCCGATTCATCGATATGCCAAATCGCCCAGCCGCTTTGATTACCGGTCTGATGAATTTCTTTTAGGGGCATTGATATTCCGTTTTTATGGTTCAATTTTGGTAAAGATAGGATGTAGGTTTTGAACCACATAGAGACATAGAGTACATAACAAAATTGCCGCAGCTTTCTCCCTCACCCTACTGAATGCCTTCGTCAGCGTAAGGCAGTGATGCCCTCTCCCCTGGGAGAGGGCGGCAGAAGAGTGGAGCTATCAAATCACAAGGTAGTGAGGGGATTAATGGCCGATGTCAAAATCTATGTGCCTATGTGGTTTAAAATTTTTAATTTAAAAAAACTTGAGCACCGTACAGGTCACCAAACTGCATAATTATAAAGGCCACCGCGACTGTGTTTACACATTGCAGCAGGGTTCGTTGCCAAATTTATTTTTTTCGGGCGATGGCAATGGCATGGTGGCACTTTGGGATTTGCAAAACCCTGGCGATGGCGAACTGATAGCACAATTGCCCCACTCAGTGTATGCCCTTCATCACATGGCCGACAAAAACTTGTTGATAGCCGCTCAGAATTTTTCGGGCATCCACTTGATCGATTACCAAAACAAAAAAGAAATCGCCTCACTGCAACTCACTTCGTCTTCTATTTTCGATTTGCAATCTTTTGAAAATGATCTGCTCATTGCCACTGGCGATGGAACTGTAATCGTTGTTGATTTAGAGAAATGGATTGTAAAAAAAAGGATTGTTTTGACTGATAAAAGTGCACGCACCATAGCCATCAACGCTGTTGCAGGCGAAGTGGCGGTAGGCTACAGCGATCATGGCATCCGTATTTTAAGTTTGCGCGATTACGAATTGAAACATGAAATAAAAGCGCATGCCAACTCTGTGTTTACATTGAGCTACACACCTGATCAGAAATTTTTATTGAGCGGATCGCGCGATGCGAAACTAAAAGTGTGGGACGTGAAATCACATTATAGTTTGGCTAACGAAGTGGCGGCTCACCTTTACGCTATCAACCATTTAGCGTTTTCGCCCGATGGAAAATATTTTGCCACGGCCAGCATGGACAAGTCGATAAAGATATGGAGCACTGAAAGTATGCAGTTGCTCAAAGTGATTGACAAAGGGCGGCACGCGGGCCACGGCACTTCGGTAAACAAACTGCTGTGGACAGCATACAAAAATCAATTGGTAAGTGCCAGCGATGACCGTACCATTTCTGCGTGGGATTTACTATTTTTGTAAAACGTTCTTAAACGTCATTGCGAGCGACCGCGTGGATTTTGTGCGATGACGCGAAGCAATCTTCATGGTATGAGATCGCTTCGCTCCTTCCCACTCCCCTCACTGGTGCTCGCGATGACGATCAACTACTCGCAAAAATTTTTTAAACTTTTATAGTCAACCCATTTTTTAAACTTAAAAAACTGCTACTATGAAAATCACACCGCTGGAAATCCGCCAGAAGGCTTTTGAAAAAACCTTGCGCGGCTACGACAAAGATGAAGTGAACGCTTTTTTGCAAACGCTCTCGCAAGAGTGGGAACGCACCATGGACGAAACCAAAGAGATGCGCATCAAGCTGGAGGCCACCGAGCGCGAAGTGAACAAGCTGCGCGAAGTGGAGAGTTCGCTTTTCAAAACCCTCAAGACGGCCGAAGACACGGGCGCGAACACGATTGAGCACGCCAACAAAACTGCTCAATTGATCTTGCGCGAAAACCAAATGAATGCCGATGCGATGATCAACGAAGCGAAGACCAAAGCCAAGAACACCATCGAAGAAGCCGAGGCCATCTCGAAGCAGATGCTGGCCGAAATGGAAGACCGCCTGAAGATGCTGGGGCAACATTATAAAAACCTGGAACTGCACAAAGAAAATTTGTTGGCCGACATGAAGAGGTTGGCGGGCGAAACGATGGATCGCGTGGAGCGTGCTAAAACTTCAAGCCGCGACTTTGACCCTGACCAACACCTTGCACTTGCCAAGCGCGAAACAAAAAAATCGCTCTTCCCCAATGCTGCCGTGGAAGCTGAAATGAAAATCTCACCTGCCCCAGAAGCAGAGCCAGAAAAAAATTCGATGGCCGATGCGATGAAAACGCAACGCTCGTTCTTTGACGAAATCCAATGAGAGGAAAGGTAGCGCTGGAAGGACTTGAGTTCCATGCCTACCATGGCGTGTACCCGCACGAACGCTCATCGGGAAATAAGTTTGAAGTGGACGTGATGGTGGAAACGGAATTTAATGCCACTGCTTTTCAAGACGACCTGAGCGGCACAATCAACTACGAAGATTTGTATGCATTAGTGAAAAACGAAATGGACAAGCCTTCGAAACTTTTGGAAACCGTAGGCCATGCCATCGCAGAAAAAATCTTAAAGTCATTTGCCACCGCCATCAACGTGGAAGTAAAAATTTCAAAATTCAATCCACCCATCGGTGGCGTGTGCAAGAAAGCGAGCGTGGTGGTGGCAAGGAGCAAAGGGTAGTTATGCCTAACCTATACATCATCGCGGGCTGCAACGGGGCA
This sequence comes from Bacteroidota bacterium, assembly GCA_043780615.1. Taxonomy (GTDB): domain Bacteria; phylum Bacteroidota; class Bacteroidia; order Cytophagales; family Cyclobacteriaceae; genus ELB16-189. Next base: position 7,103 of record JAYWDN010000028.1, read on the forward strand.
GGAAAAACAACCACCTCTTATACCGTGTTGCCCGAAATGCTGAACTGCAAAGAGTTTGTCAATGCCGATGAGATTGCCCGCGGGCTTTCTCCTTTTCAACCAGAGACCGTTTCCTTTCAAGCGGGGCGAATCATGTTAAACCGCATCAAAGAGTTACTAAAAGGAAAAAATGATTTTGGTTTTGAGACAACTCTGGCCTCAAAGAGTTATGTGCAATTAATCAAACACGCAAAAGCATTGGGCTACAACGTAGTGCTCATTTACTTTTGGTTGGAGTCGGTTGAACTGGCGAAGCATCGCGTAAAAGCGCGAGTAGAAAAAGGCGGGCATCATATTCCAACAGATGTCATTGAGCGAAGATACATTCGAGGCGTGGAGATTTTTTTTGAGATTTATCAAAGCGTGGTTGACAGTTGGATGATCTACGATAATTCACATCAAATTCCATTCCCCATAGCGATGGGGAATGCTACTTTGGTAAGTAATATTTTTAATAGCGACCTTTGGAATAAAATGCAAATAAGAAAATGAGCCCATCAGAGTCAGTCGAATTATTTGATAAAGTTACTGCTGGTGTAAAACTGGCGATCAAACGCCTAATAGAAAAAACACAGAAAGAAAATGGTGAACTGGTCATCTCGCGAAACGGAAAAGTGGTGCGGGTGAAGGCGAGGGAGTTGAAGACGGAGTAAGGTTTAACTCGCCACCTCAATCTTCACTTTTATTTTTTTGAGCTTTTCATTTTTGATACTGGCCAATACTTTGTTTACCAGCGTGCGCTTCACCGAAACATAAGAGGCAAAGTCGAGGGTGGTGATCAAGCCGATGTCATCGCTTTGCAGACCGCCTTTTTTGGTGAGCAGCCCCACAATGTCGCCTTTGCTGATCTTATCTTTTTTGCCGGCACTGATGTAGAGGCTTGCAAACACAGGTGGAGGCGGAAGTTTTAATTTTTTGCTCACCGTGATTTCTTCAACTGTCTTATCAATGTAGCTCGGCAATGTCTCATCGTTGGCCAACACCAAGTAAGCCTGCCCTTCGGCATGCATGCGGGCGGTGCGTCCGTTGCGGTGCAGAAAGGCCTCTTGCTGTAGAGGCAGTTGGTAGTGCACCACGTGTTTGATTTCGGGGATGTCCAATCCGCGCGAAGCGAGATCGGTGGCGATCAGCACGTGGTGCGCCCCGCCCCTAAATTTAATTACGTTTTTTTCGCGGTCGATCTGCTCCATCCCACCATGCAAAATGCCATGCGCAAATTGATGTTGTGTAAACAAGGCACCGATGCGCTCCACGGCTTCGCGATGGTTGCAAAACACAAGGCTCACGTCTTCATTAAAGCTCGCCACCAAGCGCATGAGCGTCTCTACTTTTTCGATGCTGCTGGTGCGGATCAACTTCAGTTTTAATTTTGACGCTGCTTCGTCTTTCAAAAAATTGACAGTGGTTGGTTTTGTGAAAGGTAAAAAACCTGGCCATTCGGCCAACTGCGAAGCCGAAGTAAGGAGATGTTGCTGTTTGCCGTTAAGGGCTTTAAAAATAATTTCCAATTGCTCGTGAAAACCCATCTGCAACGATTTGTCAAATTCGTCAAGCACCACCATTTTTATGGAGCGTGCATCAAACGATTTTCTAAAAATATGATCGGCCAACCTTCCGGGCGTGCCGATGATCACGGCTGGGGCATCGCTCAAACTATTTTGTTCTATTTTCACTGAGTGGCCACCGTAGCAACAACTTACTTTGTACGAAGTTTTCATCGCCCTGAAAACTTGCTCGATCTGCAACGATAACTCGCGCGAAGGCGCAATGATCAACGCTTGCACCCCGGTTGCATCATCGCGGAGCTTACTCACTAAAGGGATTAAAAACGCTAATGTCTTGCCCGACCCCGTGGGCGCCAGCAGCATAATGTCTTCTGAGGAGGTTGCCTTCTCAATGAAGGTTTCCTGCATTTCATTGAGTGCTGTGATGGAAAGATTTTTGAGAAACTGATCGGAAGTCGCCTTTAAATTATTTTGCATGGCGCAAAGGTAGTTCTATCCCAAGAACTATTTTCCTCCGCGTGCAATGGCTTCTTGTTCAACAAACATAAAGCCGCGCGCATCTGCGCCTTCATAGAAATCAACGGCTTTGCCGATGAGGAACATCGTTTGTTTTTTTTCAATTAAAATGGTGATGCCCTCCACTTGGTAAATAAGGTCAGAAGGTTTTTGTTTGTCGAAGCCGATGATGAACGACACGCCACCACAGCCATGGCCACCACGCGCGCCCAAGCGCAGGCCGTAGCCTTCAGGAATATTTTTTGTTTGCATGATCTTGCGCGCCTCGGCAACAGCAAGTGGCGTGATGACAACGGGTTGGAGAGAATCAAACATGAATTATAAAATCTACTAGCAAAGGTCAATGAAAAATAGTTAATTTTCCTGCAAATATTTTTATGGAAGCCTTAATAGAATTTGGGAAAATCCTCCTCCCTGCCTCGGTAGTGCTATATGCTGTCTATTTGATGGTGCGCAGCTTTATCGCCAGGGAAATCGAGCTGAAGAAATTAGAAGTGCGCAGCCGCAGCATTGAAACGATCTTGCCCACACGGCTGCAGGCTTATGAGCGCGTCACTTTGTTCCTTGAGCGCATCTCGCCCCAAAACCTCCTCATCCGCCTGAACCAGCCCGGCATTGGCGCCCGCGATTTTCAAAAATTGCTACTTGATGAAATCCGCAACGAGTACAACCACAACGTATCGCAGCAAGTGTACATGAGCGAAGACGTGTGGAACCAAGTGCGCAATGCGAAAGAGGAACTCCTCATCACCATCAACGAAGCGGCCGGGCAAGTCGAGCCGGAGGCTTCGGGCTTTGATCTTTCAAAAAAGATTTTTGAAATGGTGATGAGCAAAAAACTAGATCCGATCGGCCACGCACTCAGCGAACTAAAAAAAGAAATCCAACAAACTTTTTGAGCGATGGGCAAAGTTGCATTGCTGGCCGGCAGTACGGGGTTGATCGGGGGTCAGTTATTAAAACTGTTGCTGAACGATGGCCATTATTCAAATGTCATTGCCCTTAGCCGCAAACCGTTGGCGATCTCAAATCCTAAATTGACAAACATTGTCTGCGAACTCAACCAGCTTGCTGATCATGCCGCTCAGTTGAAAGCCGATGCTGTTTTTTGTTGCCTCGGCACCACCATTAAAAAAGCAAAATCAAAAGAAGCATTTCGTGCCGTTGATTTTGATGCGCCTGTTGCCCTGGCTAAAATTGCGAAAGCACAAGGTTCGGAGCAATTTTTATTGGTCTCTTCACTTGGCGCAAACAAAAACTCAAGTATTTTTTATAATCAAGTGAAAGGCGAAGTGGAAGAAGCCATCGCCCAAGTTGGGCTTAGCACTTTTCATATCCTCCGTCCCTCCTTGTTGCTTGGTCCGCGCAAGGAGCAGCGCAGTGGCGAAGATGCCGCCAAATTATTTTATAGAGCGTTGGGGGTTCTTGTTCCTAAAAAATACAAGGCAATCGAGTCGATCAAGGTAGCGCGTGCGATGGGCGTATTTGCAAGGCAAGCAAAACTTGGAAACTTTATTCACGAATCGGGCGAGCTACAAGAATTTTTGAAATGATAGCCGTCATTCAGCGAGTGGCAGAAGCCTCCGTCACCATTGATGGTATCATAAAATCAAAAATCCAAAAAGGATTATTAGTTCTCTTGGGCATTGAAGAGACCGATAGCGATGAAGACATTGAGTGGCTGGCCAACAAAATCGTAAACCTGCGCATCTTCAACGATGCCGATGGTGTGATGAATGGGAGTGTAAAAGACAATGATGGTGATCTTATTGTGGTCAGTCAATTCACGTTGCACGCCAGCACTAAAAAAGGAAACCGGCCGAGCTACATCAACGCTGCAAAACCTGAAATCGCAATTCCACTTTACGAAAAATTCATCTTCGTAATTTCAAACGCTTTAGGTAAGCCCGTGCAGACGGGCGTGTTTGGTGCCGACATGAAGGTGCGTTTACTCAACGATGGCCCCGTGACAATCGTCATCGATACAAAAAACAAAGTGTAGGTTTCTATTCCTTTGCAACGCTGAAAATTTACGCATTGGCGTGTGCCACCAAAATGACGTTGACCAACACGTAGATGATCGCGACCCAGCGCGAGCCGATTTTGTTCATGCGCAAGCACTGTTCCGTTTTTTCCTTGTCGTATAACCTTAAGCAAATGGCCGATACTACCAAGATGGCGAAGATGGCAAAGAAGGTGAGCGAGTGTAGTATATCCACTAATGTGAACGAGGCCGATTCTGGCAACACTGAATCAATGATGTATTTATTTCCCACCGCGGCAAACAACCCGCCTACCGGCAGGCCAAAGCGTGGCTCCACCTCCCACGGGTTGGGCGCAAACCCAACCATGGCAATGAGAAATGAAATGTACATGCCAATAAAAATTTTCAAGAACAAGCCCCACGCATTTCGTTCGATGTCCATCTCAATCAAAAAAGCGGAGAACGACTGCTTGTCGTGGCCAATACGGTAATCACCAAAACCTGTTTCGTAAATATTATCGGTAGCCGTTACTTTAAAGTTTTTTATTTTCCATCCTGCCAAGGTTTCGTCCGGGTCAAACTTGCTCCCTTTCAAATCGGGTTCAAATATCAAATTGCTTTTATCAAACAATGAATTTTCAATTTGTATTCTCAGGTGCTGGCGGTCGAACGGGAAGTCGAGCACGTTCCAGTTTTCTTTCATGGTACACTTCATCTTCAGCATCGACCACTTTTTTCCTTCGAGGCTGTCTTCCAACAACTGCGGCAGGTCGATGGACTTGGCGTTGGTGATGTCGATCTGTTTTACAAAATCAAATGCTTTGTTCTTGTACAAAAACCAGAGCCAAAAACGAGCCGTATATTCTTTGTCGTGAAAATTAATGTCGTGCACGCTCATCATGTAAGTGCCTACTTTCACGGTATCCGGCTGAGCCTGGGCCTGACCAAACAGCATGGTGATAAAAAATAAAAATACAAATCGTTTCATAAACTGACTTCAAAGTAAACAACAACAGACTGGTTCACAAATTTTTGTTTAGAGCGAACGCTTTTAGTTTTGTTTAATATGAAATTGTAATTTTCGAAAAAAAACCATGCACCCAATCCTCCTCACTCTTCACTCGCTCAATCGGTTTATTCTTTTAACACTCTTACTGGTGGTGATCGTGCGCTCGCTGACGGGCTGGCTCAATAAATCCCCCTTTGAAAAAACCGATGACAAAATGAGCCTCTTCCTTTTCATTTCTACGCACACCCAACTACTGATTGGGCTCTTCCTTTATTTTGTTAGTCCGATCGTCATCTTTAGCGGAGCTTCAATGAAAGATGCGGTGTCCCGCTATTGGTTGGTCGAACATTCGGCAGGCATGCTCATCGCAATCGTGTTGATCTCGCTCAGCAGGATTCTGTCAAAGGAACTTAGCGACAGCACCGCCAAGCACAAGCGCAACTTCATCTACAACATGGTTGCGATGATCGTGATCATTGGCATGATCGCCCAAAGCCACCGTGGGTTTTTCTCGGTGAGTTGGTAAAAGGCCATAAGGTGTCCTATACTTCAAAAGTGTAGGGCACCTTCTATCAAAAATATTTAAACCAACCAAGAAGCTATCCCTCTCACCCCCATATACGCCATTACCACCACCACTATCCAACCGATTATTGACAGCCACAACGGATGACGATAATCTTCTAAAATATCTTTTTTAAAAGTAGAGGATAAAATTATCGCCAAGGCAAATGGCAGCACTAATCCGTTAACAGCACCAGCCGCCATCAGCACTTTCACAGGTTGGCCAACCAAAAGAAATATAATTGTTGAAAAAACAATAAAGCCGATGATGAGATGTCGAAAATATTTTTCAACTGAAGGGTGGATTGATTTCGCAAAGGAAACTGACGTAAATGCCGAGCCCACCACTGAAGTAATTGCCGCACTCCACAGCACCAACCCAAAAATTTTATAACCAATTTTGCCTGCCGCACTCTCAAAAACTATAGCCGCTGGGTTTTCATTGCCCAGCAAAATCCCTTTCCACACAACGCCCAAGGCAGCCAAAAATAAAATAGTACGCATCAACGAAGCAATGAGTATGCCCGAGACTGAACTTTTGGAAACCTGTCGTAAATTTTCTTTGCCCGAGATACCTGCGTCCAACAATCGGTGCGCACCGGCAAAGCTGATGTAGCCCCCCACTGTGCCGCCCACTATCGTGAGGATAACAAGTTCATCAATGTGATCGGGGAAAAAAGTTTTCAGTGCGGCTTCTGCGATTGGCGGATCAGATTGAAAAGCAACATAAAATGTTAACGCAATCATCACAAAGCCTAAAGTTTTGGCAAACACATCCATGGCCTTGCCCGCTTCCTTTACTGAAAAAATTATTGCTGCGATGACACAACTAACGATCGCGCCTGTTTGCACGCTCCACCCAAAGAGAACTTGAAAGCCCAACCCTGCCCCGGCAATGTTGCCAATATTAAAAGCGAGGCCGCCCAGTAAAATAAGGGCAGTCAAAAAATACCCGGCACCCGGCAACACTTTATTGGCCAAATCTTGCGCATACATTTTACTCACACTAACCAATCGCCAGATATTTAATTGCACACCAATATCAAGCAGAACGGAAACCAGTATTACAAATCCAAAGCTTCCTTTCAATTGCTCGGTAAACTTTGTTGTTTGTGTAATAAATCCCGGGCCGATAGCCGAGGTGGCCATTAGAAATGCAGCACCCATCAATGGGCCGGAAAAAAATGATTTGTCTTTCATTTTATTCAATGGTTTTGATGGTTATTTGTTCTTCCGTGAATCTCGAATAAATCAGTCGGGCAAATTCAACCGCATGTTTTCCATCGCCATGCAAACAAATGGTATCAGCTTTCAAATGTATTTCTTCACCATTGACAGTCTTCACTTTGTTTTCTTTTGCTAACTGAATCGCTTGTGCAATGGCTTCTTGTTCATTGATGATCAAAGCATTCAATTGTGTTCGCAGTGTGAGTGATCCATCGGGTTGATAGGTGCGGTCGGCAAAAACTTCGTTGGCTGGTTTCAAGTTTATTTTCTTTGCTTCGCTGATCATCACACTTTGTGAAAGTCCGTACAAAATCAATCGGTCGTCAAAAATTTTTATGGCTAACGCAATGCACTGTGCCAAGGCCTGATCTTTTGCCGCCATATTGTACAATGCGCCATGCGGTTTTACATGATGTAGTTTTGCTCCTTGGGCATCTGTAATTTTTTTTAAGAGTAGAATCTGGTCTGTTACGATTTCATTTATCTGAGTCAGGGGCAAATTCATATTGGTGCGACCGAAATTTTCACGATCGTGAAATGAAGGATGGACACCGATGGCAACACCGTACTTCAAACAAAGATCAACCGTCTCTTTCATCAAATTTTCATTGCCAGCATGATAACCACAGGCAATGTTTGCCGAGGTAATCCAAGGCATCAGTTCCTTTTCGTTGCCGATGCCTTCGGCTACATCGCAATTGATATCAATGGACAGTGCAGTCATGAACCAAAATATTGATTGAATTGTCGCACACAAATATGTTTAAGCTCGGCTAATTGCTTTTCCTTCGAAAGTAGAATTGATTCTGCTTCCGATAAAGGTATCATTTTAAAATTTATTTTGTCACTGAGATTGAGTTGAGCCAGCTTGGGAAGGTCAGCTTTTATCACCGAAGCAATTTGTGGATAGCCTCCGGTAGTTTGATGATCGGCCATCAGAATAATGAGATTGCCATCGGGCAAAAGCTGTATGGTTCCAAAATCAACAGCAGAAGAAACCAATTCAACAGGCCGACTTAAAAATAATTTCTCGCCTTCCAATCGATAGGCCATGCGGTTGCTTTGATGTGTGACACTGAAATTTGATGACAATAATTTTTTCCTTGATTCTGACAAAAGCAAATCCGCTTCAATACTGTTGATGATTCGAATTTCATCCGGTGGTGAATAAATTGCATCCAATTCATTTTTAGAAATTCTCCATGGCAATGTCTTCGTTCCGTTTACAGCAAGTTCATTGGTTGCTGTTTCCAAAACATCTTCTTTCTGCAAAGCTCGACCCAAGTAGCCACCCGCCTTCACTCCCAGATGTGTACTGAAACTCCCAAGCCACTCGTGCGCTTTCCATCCATTGTGCACAGCAAGGTAGGCTCGACTTCCCGAGCCTGACTTTGTGAATTTTATGATTGACCCTTTCTCCACTGCAATTGGTTTCCACAACGGAATAGTTTTATCATCTACAAAAATCTCAAAGCCTTTTCCGGTCACACAGATCAGATGAACGTTTTGAAATAACATTTCTGGAGCAGGAAAGTGCATTTCCATCACAGCAGCTTTCTCGCCATTACCCACCAAATAATTTGCAACCTTCATGGCAAAGGAATCCATCGCTCCGCCAGGGCCAATGCCAATATTGCGAAAGCCCACTCTTCCTTCATCTACTAATGTAGCGAGCAACCCTGGTTTAATAATTTTAATACTCATTCAATTTTTCAAATTCGTTTTGATCAATTGCAAAAAACCGAACGGCATCGCCCGGGCTGAACAAACAGGGCGATGGTTTTTGCTGATCAAAAATTTTAAGTGGTGTCCTCCCAATCAACTGCCATCCGCCCGGTGACGGCTGCGGATAAATTCCTGTTTGAACTCCGGCAATGCCTAGACTTCCGGCCGGCACACTGGTGCGGGGCGAGCTTTTGCGCGATGTGGCGATGCGCTCATCCACACTTCCCATGTAAGGAAAGCCAGGCAAAAAACCAATCATAAAAATCCGATAGGTCATCGAAGTATGAATAGCGATTACTTCATCATTACTGAGTTGATGTTGATTAGCTACAAATTCTAAATCTTCGCCATCGTATAAAATTGGTATTTCAATAATTTTATTTTTTTTTTGAGCACCATCAAGAATCACATCGCTCAAAATATTTTCTATGTGAGCCTTAACATAATCAAATGCTGAATTGCGAGCTGAATTAATTTGAAGCACTTCAAACGTATTATAAAAAATTGCTAACGATGAATAAGCAGGCACCGACTCTACAAACCCTCCGAACGGTCTGGCATTTATTAATTGATGAAGAGCCATGATTTTACGATTGATCGTTTCGTCAATTACTTGTCCAAATGAAATCAGCCCTGCACCTTCATTAATGGGCGTTATGGTATAAGGCTTGGTCAAATTGAATAAAATTCAGGTGTCAAATTAAATTTTTAAATCGACAAATTCATTGGGTAAAGACTTTCTTTGCGAAGTATTTGGATCTATTCATTTCAGTATGATTTTTACTACCTCTCAAACCGACCAAGACCTACTGCAAATCTTGGAATTGCAACAACGCAATCTGGCTTCCGCTCTTTTGCCTGACGAAATCGCCAGCCAAGGTTTTGTGACGGTGGCACATCGCTTCGAAGATTTAAAAAAGATGAACGAAGTAGAACGGCATGTCATCGCCAAAGAAAATGATCGCGTGGTGGCGTATGTGTTGGCCATGACCGAAAAATCGAAGAACGATATTCCTGTGCTATTGCCCCTGTTCGAAATCTTTAACAAAATTACCTTTCGCACCAAGAAAATTTCATTGTACAATTATTTGGTGGTGGGGCAAGTGTGCGTGGCCAAAGGATTTCGAGGGCAAGGATTGTTTGACGCTTGCTATACGGAATACAAAAAAAGATTTAGTCATCGATACGATTTTACCATCACCGAGATTTCTAAAAAGAATATTCGCTCAATGAAAGCGCACCAACGCGTGGGCTTTGAAACCATTCACGAATACCAAGACTACAACGGAATTGATTGGAACATTGTAGTTTGGGATTGGCTGTAATTGGTAAAGCTGCGTACGTGGATTGACTCACGAAACCAAATCACCAAATGCTTTCACAAAGCCTTTCATTTCTTCTTCTGTGCCGATGCTCACGCGGCACCATTCTTTTTGCTGATAGTCCCAGATGCGCATCAGGTAGCCGCGCTCTTCCATTTTACTCAAAATTGTCTTGCCGTCTATGGGCGCTGGAAAAAACACAAAGTTAGTCACCGATTTTCCATAAAAAATTTTGCGCTGATCCAAATAGTCGGTGAGTACTTTTCGAGCCACCGCGTTCTTGCTGCGCACCATGCTCATAAAATCCTCATCGCCCAAGCTCGCTTTTGCCGCAGCAATGGCCGCTTGGCTTACTGGAAAATCGCCAGCGTACTTCGAGATTTTGTTAATGAGATCGGGGCGCGCCACCAAATAGCCAATGCGCAAGCCGGCCAGTCCAAATACTTTAGAAAACGTGCGCGACACAATTACGTTCCTCTCTTTCTTCACCAACTCCACCATCGAGACTTGTTGCGAAGGTTCAAGAAATTCCATGTAGGCCTCGTCTGAAAAGACTGTCACTTTTTTAGAAATTTCTTCACAAAATAATTTTACTTTATGCGAATCAACAAACGTGCCCGTGGGGTTGTTGGGGTTACAAATAAAAACCAATTTGGTATCGCTCTGCACTGCCGCTGCCAATGCATCGTAGTCGTGTTCGAGTTTGTCGTTCAGGTTTACTTTGTCCCACGTAGCATTAAAAACTTTTCCGAAGTTCATCAACAACGGAAATGTAGGGAAAGCAGACAGCAAGCGGCCGCCCTCGATACCAAAAGCCATGGCGGTCTGACAAAGTAAACTGCTCGATCCGGCACTGATGTGAATGTGCTCTGGGGTCACGCCTTCTTTTTTTGCGAGAATCAATTCAATTTCTTGCAGCGAGTTGAATGGGTAACGGTTGCACTCCGAAAGAATTTGTGAGATGGCCTGCCTCGCTTTGTCGCTGGGGCCATACGGGTTTTCATTGGAGTTTAGTCTCGCTTTCCCGTTAGGTGTTTTCAAATAAAAATTATCTTCAGCGTGGCTGAGAGGTGCAGCCATCAGTCGGTCGATTAAAGAAGTAGAGACCACCAAGCTAGCCGAAAGTGCTGCCGTGGACTTGAACCAATCCCTGCGCGAAAATTGAGTTTTCATAGTGAATTTTTTTAGTAGCCGAAGGTACAAAAAATCAAATGAAAAAATAACCGCAAAACTGCTAAGATGCTAAGGGCTTAAAAAATTTGAAGTCAGATAATTTTTTCAATCACGCGCATTACGTGACCAAGATAAATGTTGTCGGTTTCATCGAAGTCGCTGAGTTTGTCGCTATCCACATCAAGGATCAAAAATACTTGATCGTTTTTATAGGCGAGCAAAACAATTTCCGATTTAGAATCTGAGCTGCAAGCAATGTGTCCGGGAAATTCGTCCACGTTGGGTACTATCAAAGTTTTCTTTTCTTTCCATGCCGCACCGCACACCCCTTTGCCAAAGGCGATGCGCGTGCAAGCGATCGGGCCTTGAAAGGGACCCAGCACCAATTCCTGCCTGCCATCTGGCATGGCATTTTCTTTCACCAAATAAAACCCAACCCAAAAAAAATCAAACGTCTGTTTCAGCGCAGCCGCAATGTTGGCGAGGCTGGCAACAAGATCGCGCTCGGTAGATACCAGTGCTTCAATCTGGGGAAGCAACATTTCGTAGCGTTCTATTTTTTTTGTGGAAGAAGAAATTGCAAGGTCCTCGGCCATATTTTGATTATGAATTGCTTTCCGTTTCTGGTTTTACTTCCGTTGTTTCTGTTATCACTAGCGTGGAAGTATTTTCGTGACTAACATTATTAATCGGCAATTCGTTGCCACTTGGCATTTCCTCTTTTCGGGGATGAGGGAAAAACCGTTTCTGGAAAATCAGGATCGAAACTACGCCAATGAAAATGGACGAGTCGGCAATGTTGAACACGGGACTGAAGAACAGAAAATATTCCCCGCCAATCGCGGGCACCCACTGGGGCCATGTAAATTCAACCATCGGAAAAAAGAGCATGTCGATCACCTGCCCGTGAAACCATCGGGTGGGCGACTCCAGCGGGGCGTTGTCGAGGAACACGCCATAAAAAGTACTGTCGATCACATTGCCGATCGCTCCACCCAAAATCAATGCAAGGCAAATTAAAAATCCATTGCTTGAATTATGTTTCACCGATTTTACCAAATAATAAGCGATGCCAAACATGGCACCGATACGGAAGATGGTGAGCGCCAATTTCCCAAACTCATTATCCCAACGGATGCCAAAAGCCATGCCGGGGTTCAATAAATAATGCAAGCGAAACCACTCGCCTATTACGTTGACCTCTTCATGGATGTACATGTGCTGGTGCACCAACAATTTGCTTGCTTGGTCAATAACAATTACAACGAACGCGATGATAAAATATTTGTAAAACTTCATTTAGTTTAAAAATTGAACAGGGTAGTGTTGAAATTTTTTATGTCCGTGGTGATCGTGGCAATTCTGTCAGTTTAGCTAAGTCTTGGTAACTAAAATCTGACAATAGAAATTCCTTGCCTTTTAGAAAGGATTCCAACTCAGTAAATGGGATGCCAAGATTCAATTTTCCAAAATTTACTTTTATGGCAATTTCCCATAAGCTTACGTTGCATAAAAAAATGTTATTGGTTGGATCATCAATTTCGCTTACAAATTTTTTAGAGAGTAACGTATTGCCAGAAATAAGCCAAATTAAAATGTGAGTATCAATGAGGTAGATCATTACTACATATATGGATGATTGGACATAATTCTATTGCAAATATAATTCATTTCTTTTTTACCCTCACCTTCAACACAAACTCATCCATGTCCACTTCAGTTGCATCGGCAAGGTTTTCTGTAAACTCCAAACTCAATGCCTGGGTTTCGGTGGTGATGTAATCTTTAAATTCAGTTAATGAAGCCAGCGCAAGTTCATTGCTCTCCACCTGAATGGCAATCTTATCGAGCACTTCCAGGCCCATGTCTTTGCGCAAATTTTGCACACGGTTTACAAAGTCGCGGGCAATGCCTTCGCGTTTCAGTTCGGGCGTGATCGTGATGTCTAAGGCCACGGTGATGTTGGCTTCACTTGCCACCGCCCAGCCTGGAATATCTTGCGATGCGATGAGTACGTCTTCCAACACCAAGTCAAATCCATCTTTCAAAAGTTTGCCGTTCTTTTCAATGAGCGAAATTTCTTCTTTCGAAAATGAATTGATCACGACTGAAACTTCTTTCATCTTCGCGCCATATTGTTTTCCAAGTTTGGGCAAATTAGGTTTTACACTTTTCACCAACAGGCCAGAGGCATCGTCAATGTATTCGATCGACTTCACGTTCACTTCCGATTTGATAATGTCTTCCACACTTTTGATGCGGTTCGAAAATTTTTCGTCAAGCACAGGCAACAGCACGCGCTGCAACGGAGTGCGCACTTTGATCTTGCTGTTTTTGCGAATGGAATGTACTAACGAGCAGATATGCTGCGCATAGTCCATCGACAACTCAAGGTCTTTGTCAATGCGATTAGTCTCTGCTTTCACCAACAGGGTGTGGTGCACCGACTCGAACCTGCCTGTACGGTAGGCAGGCTGCAAAGGCGTGTTGTTTTTCTTTGCTTTATCGCGAATGCTGTCGGTCAAATTTTTGTATAACCAATCCGAGAAGAAAGGTGCAATGGGCGACATCAATTGTGCAGTCACCAGCAAACATTCATACAATGTTTCGTACGCAGCTATTTTATTTTCCGTCATCTGGCCTACCCAAAAACGCTTGCGATTTAAACGCACATACCAGTTGCTCAAATGATCGTTCACAAATTCTTGAATGGCGCGAGCCGCTTTGGTCGGCTCATAGTCTTCGTAGGCAGTAGTGACTTCTACGATGAGCGATTGCAGTTTTGAATTGATCCACCGATCGAGGTGCGTTAGTTTTTCGTACGGCACATTGTTCTTCTCGTCTTTTTCAAACCCATCAATGTTGGCATACAAGGCAAAAAAAGAATACGTGTTTTGCAGTGTGCCAAAAAACCTGCGTTGCGTTTCTTCTATCCCGCCAAGGTCAAACTTGAGGTTGTCCCACGGTGGCGCATTTTCAATCATGTACCAGCGCACGGCATCGGGCCCGTACTTCGCCAATGTTATAAATGGGTCCACCACATTGCCTTTGCTCTTGCTCATCTTGTTGCCACTCTTGTCGAGCACCAGGCCGTTGGAGATTACGTTTTTAAACGCCACACTGTCGAACAACAATCCGGCAATGGCGTGAAGTGTAAAAAACCAACCGCGTGTTTGGTCCACACCTTCGGCAATGTAGTCGGCTGGGAAAGCACCCTCCCATCCTTTGCCGAATGGCATAGGATTGCCAGCTTTTAATTTTTCTTTGTCCAATCCCCATTGGGCATAAGGCATCGCACCGGAATCGAACCAGACGTCAATCAAATCCGGCTCGCGGAAATATGCAATTCTTTTATTCTCCTGTGATGAATGATTATCAATAATAAATAGGAGGTTGTCTACAAAAGGTCGATGAAGATCAATGTCCAATATTATCTCTCGAGCCGGAGTTAAATAATCCAAGTAACAACTCGGATCGATTTCATCTTCAGCTAAGTCAATCAATTTAAAATCCTTGTCAATAAGTTTATGCAGGATAAATGAATTAGTCCCACCCTGACTGACATTTCTAAATATCTTCTTCTGTTCCTCACTTAATTGATTATAACCAGATATATACGGCCCCATCGACATTATTTGCTCTTTAAATCGATTAAAGTCAACTTTCTTAAAATAATACCAACCGTCATTTTCAAAATCAGATATTTGACCAACGATTTTTTCAGGAGCTATACTTTCCAAGATAGTTTTCGTTCTCCAGATTGGCAGCGGTGTTCCCCAAAAGCGTGAGCGCGACAAATTCCAGTCCACTAAATTTTCTAACCAGTTTCCAAACCTGCCAGTGCCTGTGCTTTCCGGTTTCCAGTTGATGGTTTTGTTCAGCGCCACCAACCGATCTTTCAGCGCAGTGGTTTTTACAAACCAACTGTCGAGCGGATAGTACAGCACGGGCTTGTCGGTGCGCCAGCAATGCGGATAGCTGTGCTCAAATTTTTCTACTTTGAATGCTTCGTTTTCTTCTTTGAGAATAATGGAGAGAATCACATCCGTATTTTTATAATCGGGATGCGCCTCGTCTTCGTTGGTATAATTTTTTACATAAAAATCATCGGGGCCAAGTGGCTTGTGTGTTTTGATTTTGTACTTCGCCACGCCCTCTTGAATTTTTTTTCCGATCTCGGTAATGAAGCGTCCATGCCTGTCCACAATCGGCACTTCATTGCCCGCTTCGTCTTTCACCGTCATCGGTGGAATTCCATTTTGTTTGGCTACGCGAAAGTCATCGGCACCAAACGTGGGCGAGATGTGCACCACGCCTGTTCCATCATCGGTAGTCACAAAATCTCCGGCCACTATTTGAAACGCATTTTGCACATTGTACCACGGCTGTGCATAAGGCAAAAGTTGCTGATAGCGAATGCCCACCAATTCTTTTCCTTTCAATTCGCTGACCACTTCAAACGGAATGGCTTTGTTGCCCGGTTTGTAGTCGGCTAATTTTAGTTCCTTGTTTTTGTCAGGGAAAAAATTGCGCATCACATTTTTTGCAACCACCACAGTCACTGGCAAGTGCGTGTACGGATTAAAACTTTTCAACACCACGTACTCAATTTTTTCGCCAACAGCCAACGCTGTGTTTGAAGGTAACGTCCACGGAGTGGTGGTCCATGCCAAAATAAAAAGATCTCCTTCTATTTTGTTGAGCAAAAATTCTGATTTTTCATTCCTCTTCACTTTAAATTGTGCCACCACCGAAGTGTCTTTCACATCTTTATACGTGCCGGGCAAATTCAATTCGTGCGAGCTCAGCCCCGTGCCGGCCGCAGGCGAATACGGTTGGATGGAGTAGCCTTTGTACAAAAGTTTTTTGTTGTACAGTTGTTTCAGCGCCCACCACACCGCCTCGATGTAGCTGTTGTTGTAAGTGATGTAGGGGTTTTCCAAATCCACCCAGTAGCCCATCTTTTCAGTGAGATCATCCCACTGATCTTTGTACATCATCACCGTTTCACGGCACTTCTGATTGTACTCTTCGATGGAAATTGACTTTCCGATATCGTCTTTGGTAATGCCGAGTTGTTTCTCTACTTGCAGTTCAACAGGAAGTCCGTGCGTGTCCCAGCCGCCTTTGCGTTTCACCTGAAAGCCTTGCAGTGTTTTGAAGCGGCAGAAAATATCTTTGACGGTGCGCGCCATCACGTGGTGGATGCCGGGCGTGCCGTTGGCCGAAGGTGGCCCTTCGTAGAAAGTGAAAGGTGCTTTGCCTTCGCGGTTACTTACCGATTTTTCGAAAATCTTTTCGTCTTTCCAAAACTTCAACATTTTGGCAGCGACATCCTCTGCCAGGTTCAGGTCTTTGAATTCGTTGTAGTTGTTCTTGCCCACAGTATTAAAAAATGAGGGGCAATTTAAGGAGTTAATCGTTAATAGTTAAATGTTGATGGGCGTATTGAACCATTAATTGATACCCATTAACGTTTCACTGATTTACGATTGCCCCGCCTCATCGGTGGTTATGTAGTTGATGAGGACAAACGTAACGAGCAGGCCCGAGAATACTCCTTCTAATGCCACGATGAACGAGGCCATGTAGGCATTGAGGTAGTGGCCCATTGGTTCGTTGTCGATGATGGATTGCATCAGGCTTTTATCTACGTTCATGTAGATGAACATAAACAGCGCAAACACCACCGAAGCGATCGCGCCCGTAGCAACGCCCGTCACCAACGCCCTGAAATAATTGATGTGCTGCCCGTGGGTCTCTTTGAATTTTTTCAACGCAAAATAAATGCCCGCCACCAATATGAACAGGTTGAGCAACCGCAGTTCTACATGATGACCCAAGTCGATAAAGTGCATGAACACAAAAAATAAGATCAGGCCGGCAGCGGTGCGCAAGCCATAGCTTTCGGGGATGCGGTTGGGGTTGTTAAAGATGCTCATGATGGATTGGGTTGGGTTTGATTGCCCTAATTTTCAACTTTTTGCAGACACATCCAATTTTTTCGAAGTGATTTATTTGCCTACTTTCGGCCTCTATCCAAAACAATCCAATTATGAAAGCATTAAAAATCATCGGTATGGTAGTCGTGGGCATTGTCGCCTTGGTAGCCATTGTCACTGCCTCCATGTCGCCCAAGTCGCACATCGAGCGGTCTATCGTTGTCAACGCACAGCCTGCCGCCATCTTCCAGCAGATCAACAGTTTCAAGAATTTTAATAAGTGGTCGCCTTGGATGGAGAAAGATCCCGAAACTAAAACTTCTTTTGATGGCCCTGAGGCCGGAGTGGGAGCAAAAATGAGTTGGGAAAGTAAAAAATTAGGGAACGGTTCTCAATGGATTATTGAAAGCGTTGAAAATAAACACTTGAAAACTGGAATGAAGTTTAGCGACTTTGAAGGTACTTTCACCAGCGACATTAACTTAGAACCCGTTGATGGCGGCACGAAAGTAACGTGGACGTACGATGGCGATGTGAGCGAAACAGGAATGGCCAGTTCGGTGATGGGCAAAATCATGGGGCAGTTTATGGACAGCATGATGGGCCCTGATTATGAAAAAGGATTGAACAAGTTGAAGGCCGTTGCCGAGAGTGAACAACAAGTTGAAGCTCACGCAGATTCTACGGTGAAGAAGTAATTTCTGATTTTTTCGAAATGACAAGTCCTGCATCGAGAGGTGCGGGACATTTTTTATATCAATTCGCGAACGTAAAAAAATAACTGGCAAAGAAATTCCAGAACATCACCAGCGCGATCGATACCAGCTTGGCAAAATAAAAATTCCATTTTAATTTTCCATGGAGGAAATAGATGATGGCATTGCTCAACAGCACACCCACTACCGACAAACTTAAAAACTTCACATACTGAAAGGCCACGGCAGGGTCAGCACTTTGAAACGTCCAGAGGCGATTTAAAATAAAATTGCTGGAGGCGGCCGCAAAAAAACCAAAAGAGTTGGCCGCATACTTATTGATCTTGAATTTTTCTTTGAACAGAAAAGTGATGCCAAAATCCACCGCCATCCCGGAAAGGCCGACAGTGCCAAACTTCAAAAATTTATAAAGCAGCGTCTCGTTCATGGGTTATTAAGTGGGCTGATGAAAGTTCCATTATAGTTTTTCAACCGGTAAAAAAAAGCGTAGCGCATAACAGTCCCTGCCCGCTTTATCTCAATCGTATCCATTGGTTCTATCTTTTCAAAATAATTTTTAAAGATCTCGCTCGGGTCGCGGTAAACATTGCTCACTGCAATATGGTAATAATCGCTTCCAGTTTTTGGCCCTGCCCTTTCCAAATTAATCCATGCATATTTATGAATGTCGTTCATCGTTCCGATCAAAAATAAATTTCGCTTGGCAGGCCGCGCTACATAAAAATCAAGGTGTGCCCCCGGAAACCACTTGAACGAAACCATGTCTGACCCAACGGGCATAGTTCCATTTTTTTCTTCGCGGGCAGAAATGACTTTGAATGCCTCACCAATTTGATCCCAGCCATAAAGGTCTTGAGTGAAATCGTCTTCGCCAAAAATAGCAACACTTGATTTTTTACCTAATTGTAAGGATGAATAGTTGAACACGTAAAACGCGAAGGCCAACAACACAGCAAGAAAGTAAGTTGGAAACTTGATCCAGAAAAAAATATTTTTCAAACTCTTTTGCTTCTCTGCCCAATAAGCCGAAGCAATTAAAATCAACGAAAGAAATGCGGGGCTTGTCCAGTGTGGCAACGTGGCGCGAAAGATGGAGAAGCTTGTAAATACCATCCACAACGGAATCGCCAGCAGCAGCAAAATCTTTTTAAGATCATAGTCAATAAATTTTTCTTTTCTAAACATC
Organism: Bacteroidota bacterium; assembly: GCA_043780615.1. GTDB lineage: Bacteria > Bacteroidota > Bacteroidia > Cytophagales > Cyclobacteriaceae > ELB16-189. Next base: position 26,011 of record JAYWDN010000028.1, read on the forward strand.
GCCACCAACGCAATCACAATCAGCACATAATTGACGGGGTTGTTGTAAGCCACTTGCCCAAAAATTTCGGTGAGAAAATAGTCAGGTCGCAATTCAAAGGCAGGAGCCACACGGTTGCCATGAAAAATGAAACTGATAAAATCGTTTTGAATATTCCAGATCAGTACGGGTGAAAGTACTGCTGCTGAAATTATAGCTGCGAGGTAGAAAGAATAATCTTTGAGCCACTTGCGGTTGTACAAAAGAGCAAATAAGAAAACTCCAATCCACAAAAAAATTGCCTGATACTTGGAGAGCATGGCCAGCCCCGCCACCAAGCCAAACCAAATTATTTTTTTTCTTTCCAGTGACGTTATTTTTTCTGTTGGCAGAAAATCGATCATGGCTTTCATTGCCAGCAGCCAAAAGAAAACCAAGGGCGCATCGGGTGCAAGTGAAAAGCCACTAATGATGTAGCAATAAATTGATCCGGTAAAAAGAAAAGCAGCATAAAGACCAGTAAGCGTATTTTTAATTTTAACTCCAATTTTAAAAATAATCCACGTGCTTGCTGCCGACAACATGATCGACCCTAGGCGCAGGAAAAAATCATCAGTAAAAAATAAGTTGAAAGAGAAGAGTTGTGTCATCCACCCAATCATCGGTGGGTGATCGAAGTGACTCCAGTCGGGATACAAAGCATACGTCCAATAATAGACTTCGTCATTGCCGAGTTCGAGCTGCGTGGCCAAAAACAATCGCACCGAGGTGGCAATCACAATCAACAGGAGAACAGTCTTTTTGATTTTCTCTTCTTGCACTTCGGATAACTTTAATTTTAACTACTAATTTTTTTTCACGCAACGTGCGCGAAGTTAATTCATGGATGCAAAATTTGCGTCATCGCCTCGTTCACATTTTCTACGGGCAGTTGGCACACTTTGTTTTGACATACATAAATCGTTGTCTTGCCTTCTTTCGCTTCACGGCCTTCAAGTAATGTCAACTTGCTTTTTGTTTTAGAGCCGAGGCTCAATGCAAACGGCAAATAATTTTTATGAATCTCTTTTCTCATTTCCTCCCACTTCTCGCCAACGATCACCACTTCTTTCACTCCTACAACAATTTCAGAAAATAAAATCCCCCAGTTGCTCGCATAAACTGGCTCGGCCACAATGATGGACGCCAATCGAGTGGTCATGTCCAATGCCAACTGCTTCCACTCATTTTTATCCAGCATCATGCCGAGGTGAAATAGATTGCGCGCCATTACCGAGTTGGAAGAAGGGGTCACATTGTCAAACACTTCTTTCTTTTTTGCAATGAGTTTCTCTGCTGACTGTGAAGAGAAATGAAAATAATTTTCGTGTGGATCAAAGAAATTTTTAAATACATATCCTATCCACGCTTCGGCTTTCGCCAAATGATTTTCGTGAAACGTTACTTGGTACAGCGAAGTATAGGCTTGGATCAAAAAAGCATAATCTTCTAAAAACCCTTCGGTGGCAGAACGCTTATTTTTAAATGCGCGGTAAACTTTTCCCTCATGGATTAAATTATTTTCGATGAACGAAATATTTTTCAAGGCCAATTCAAGAAACAACGAATCGTCAAACGTCTTATAACAATCCACTAGTCCCTGCACCGTCATGGCGTTCCATCCCGTAAGGATTTTATCGTCCAACATCGGGCGTATTTTCTTTTCGCGATAAGCAAACATTTTTTTCTTTCCTTCGGCTACCAAGATATCCAGATCGGGTTCGTTGATATTATAATCCGACATAAAGTGTTGGTTGGATTCTGATCGCAACAAAATATTTAAGCCGTGTTCCCAGTTACCTTCTTTCGTCACTTGGAAATATTCCGACATCACCGAGTTGTCGCCCACAGCTTCGATCAATTCACCGTACGTCCACGCATAAAATTTTCCTTCCACACCTTCGCTATCCGCATCGAGTGCAGAATAAAATCCACCTTCAGCATGCGTCATCTCGCGTTGCAACCAACTCACCATTTCATAAACAATCGTTTTAAAATCGTTGTCTTTCGAAACTGCATACGCTTCGGCATACAAGCTCAACAGTTGGCCGTTGTCGTACAACATTTTTTCGAAGTGGGGCGCGAACCATTCCGCATCCACCGAGTAGCGCGAAAATCCTCCTCCCAACTGATCGTACAAACCTCCGCGCGTCATCTTCTTGAGCGTGAGCAGCACCATATTGAGCGCTGTTTTATTTTTTGAAATGAAATGATAGCGCAGCAGCCACAGCCACACGGTGGGCATCACAAACTTTGGGGCTTTCGCTATGCCGCCCCACGTCTCATCAAATTTAAAACGCAGTACATCAAACATTCCTTCCAATTGCTTGCGACTAAAAATTGCCGGATCATTTTCTTTTGCAAGCCGTTGCAGGTCGTTGGTCTGCAAGTGCTTCACCAACTCGTCTGCCGATTCGTTGATCTCATTTCGCTTCACGTCAAAAGTTTTTGCAATCTGCACTAGCAAGTTGCTCCAGTTTGAAGGCGAAAAATACGTGCCCCCATAAAATGGTTTTTGATGAGGCGTGAGAAAAACGTTAAGCGGCCAGCCACCATGCGTGCCCATGGCCTGCACCGCCTCCATGTAAATGTGGTCAATGTCGGGCCGCTCTTCGCGATCTACTTTGATGCACACAAAATTTTCGTTCATTATTTTTGCGACCGTCTCATTTTCAAACGACTCGCGTTCCATCACATGACACCAATGGCAAGAAGAATATCCAATGCTTACCAAAATTGGCCTGTCAAGATTTTTTGCTTCCGCCAACGCCTCTGCGCCCCACTCTTGCCAATGCACTGGATTATGAGCGTGTTGTAATAAATAAGGAGAGGTGGAGTGAATGAGTTTGTTAGACACGTTGGATTTACGATTTGTGATTTACGATTTGTGATTTTAAATTTTTGATTTCATCAATCATGTTTGCTACCGAATTCAGCTTCTCTAATTTTATTAAAGTAGATTTCAAAAATTTCTGGTGGCTTGCCGATTGAGGCTGAAACGGTTTGTGATGCAAATCTTTTTTTATTTCTTTCCAGTCGTTGATAAATTTTTTTGTGGGCTCATTAAAATAAGAATCAGTAAATTTTTTCCAAATGTATTCTATGGCCTCATCGGTAGGGTGAAGGCGATCGGTTTTATAAAAGCGATAGTCGCGCAAGTCATCCAACAAAATTTCGTAGGCAGGAAAATATTCTACATCAGAAAACTGCTGGACGATCGAGTGGCAAGAAAGGCGCAGGATAGATTTGCTGACTGCATTTAGTTCCAATGTATCCTTCAAATGCCGCACTGGGCTTGCCGTGAGAATGATTTTGCAATTTGGATTTGATAACTTCAGTTTTGAATAAACTTTTTGAAATGATTCAACGATTTCATATTCTGTCAAAAGTATTTTAATGAAATGCGATGCCGCTAACTTGTGGCAGTTGGCCACGATTGCATTGGTGTCTTTTCGCTTGTAAACAAAAGCTGTTCCATAGGTGATGATAATTCGATTTGCTGTTTTTAAAAATTGGTTTGCTGCGGCAATCTTGGTTTCGATTTTATTTTCCAATCCTTTTTTTTGCAGCGATGAGAAAGAAGAATGAAAATCATAATTGAAGTGAATGCCTTCGTTTTCCAAATAACTTGCCGGTGACGGCAATTCCTGTTCTAACCCAAACAAAAGAAGCTGGTGGATGGAGACGGGATTGTAAACTGTGCCAAAACAATTGTTGCTTTCAAATTTATTTTCTAAGAGGTGCTTGCCCATCGCATCGGCAAAGCACGATCCGATGGTAAAAATTTTGTCCTTCAAATTAATTGGCGAAGCGGACTGTGGAGGGATCAATTCAGTTCGGAAATCGTTCATTTCAGAGTAACTTAAAAAATGTAAATTTAGGAATGATTCAAAGGATTTATATTGATACTTCAGTTGTCGGTGGAATTTATGGTGATGAATTTGACATCTTTACTAAAATGTTTTTTGATAAAGCATTCAGGGGGGAAATTAAACTAATAATATCTGAATTACTTGAAAACGAATTAATCAACGCACCCGAGCGAGTTAAAAGATTTCTTCAAAACACTTCCAGTCAGCCAGTTGGAATTTGTGAGGGTAACAAAAGAAGCCATCGAGTTGGCAGAAATGTATATTGATGAAAAAGTTGTTGGCGAAACCAACAGGACTGACTGCAGGCACATTGCAATAGCTACGTTGAATACCGCGGATGTTCTTGTTAGTACGCTTGAGATCAGATCACCTAAAGAATTAATGGAATATGAAAACTGAAACCAAAACCAAAAAAAAATTTGATGCCGTGAAGTACATGAGGCAGGAGCGCGACAGGACTTCTAAGGAGATCAAGGGAATGACTCCCGCACAGGAGATTGAGTATTTCAGAAAAAAATCTGCGGAGTTTAGAAAAAGTAAATAACAACTACAGCACATTTATAAACTTATGCATCTCGTCTCCTGGAATGTGAACGGCATCCGTGCCATCGTCAAAAAAGAATTTGTGAACAATGTGCGCGCCATCGCACCCGATGTGCTGTGCCTGCAAGAAACCAAGGCCACCGTAGAAGATGTCTTCGCCACGTGCGAGCTGCTGCCCGAGTACAAAGTTTTTGCCAACTCATCGAAAGCGCGCAAGGGCTACAGCGGCACCGCCATCTTAACGAAGGAAGAACCCATCCATGTTTCGTATGATTTAGGCATTGAGGAACACGACCAAGAAGGGCGCGTGATCACAGCCGAATACCCCAACTTTTTTATAGTCACGGTGTACACCCCAAATGCGGGCGAAGGCCTGAAACGGTTGGACTACCGCCAAACTTGGGATGTCGCTTTCCGCGAATACGTGCAGTGGCTCGAGCGCAGAAAACCAGTGATTGCCTGTGGCGATTTTAATGTGGCGCACCAGCCCATCGACCTCGCGCGCCCAAAAGAAAATTATAACAAGAGTGCGGGCTACACACAGCAAGAGATTGACGGCTTTGACAAAATGATGGACGCAGGTCTTGTCGATACCTTCCGACATTTTTATCCTACAGAAGTAAAGTACACCTATTGGAGTTTTGTGATCAACGGCCGCGAAAAAAATATCGGTTGGCGCATCGACCATTTTTTAGTGAACCAAAAGTTTTTGCCCAACGTGAAAGAAGCCTTGATCTACAATGAATATCATGGATCGGATCATTGCCCGGTGGGGATTAGGTTTTAAAAGAAGAAGTCCAAGTCTTCCCTCATTGGAACAGAATAGGTTTGAAGAATCTATTGCTTCTAATATTTCCACTTTTGTCAAAAGACAATATTACATTGATGACCTTGCCTACAATATGATCCTTAGGAACAAAGCCCCAAAATCGAGAATCTATAGAATTGGGCCGATTATCACCGAGCATGAAGTAATAATCTTTTTTGAAAGTATAGTATTTTTGTTGCTCGTCATTTTTAAAAATCGCGTTCCCAGTAAATATAACTCCTTTATTATCCTCGTAATATTGGATTAGATCCGAGTATAGCAGCATATTAAATTTGCTTAATTCGATCCTCATTCCTTTCTTCGGCACAACTATCGGCCCCATCCAGTCTGCATTCCAAGAAAATAGTTTAGCATGAGGATAGATTTTTAGGTCTGATTTACCGGAATCAGAATTTATCTTTCGGATTGAATAGTGTGCCTTACTTAATTTTAAAGCTGTCTCGGGAGTCATATCGACTTGATAACCTGTAATGTCATTGGAAGGGATAGAGTCGTTAAAAGTTTCAATAAAAGGAATGGGTTCAGCGATTTGAAATTGATTAATCACCTTATCGTCAATGCGAGAACCAATTAACCAATATTTATTTTTTATAGAGCGAGTTTTTTCACTTAGCCCATTTAAGTATACCCCTGAATGCTTTATTTCAACTGCATCTCCAGGCCCAGCTACACACCTCTTCACCATTGTTGGTCTGATGTCTTGGGGTATATTCAAAACGGTTGGATTCCTGAATACCACAACATCGCCAATTTTAACATCTGATATACCTGGAAATCGAAACTGATTTAATTCAACCCAATCCAAATAAGAAGGAACTTTTCCCCAAATAAACTCTCGAAAGAAAGGAACTCTGAAAATTATTCCAGGTGATTGTGCGCCATAATGAAACTTACTTACGAACAAGCAATCACCTGCAAGTATGGTTTCCTCCATCGAGTCGCTGGGAACTCGATAAATGTCAAAAAGCAACCATTGAATAAGTAATGCTATCAGAAAAGCAATGAAAATCACTTTTGCAGTAAAGGTTTTACTCATTTCGAATGTCAACTATTGGATTCACCCTAGCTGATCTAAAACAAAGTAACCCTATGGACACTACTACTAAAATAATTGTCATCAATGCGCCTGCAATAAATTGCCACGGTTCGATTTGTATCCGATAAACAAAGTTATTTAAGTAATTAGACATACTCCAATATACGATTGGTATTGAAAGTAGAATGGATAAAAGAACAGGCAATAAAAAGTACCACAGCAATAATTGTAAAATGTCATTTACGGAGGCCCCAAAAACGACTCGAACACTAATTTCTTTTCGTTTGTTTTTGATTACATAAGATGCCAACCCGATAAGACCCAAACAGGCAATCACAATAGATGTCGCAGAAAATATAGTAAATCCATTAGCTATCCTCGTTTCAGATTCATATAAGTTTTGATATTCTTCCGAGAGAAACCTGTATTCATAGACTTGATCTGGAAAGTATTTTTTCCAGATTTTCTTTATGTCAGTGATCGCAGCTTGAACACCTTCTGTCGTGAACTTGATCTGGATGCTTTTGAAGCTCTTATTAAAATGATCTAATACCAGTGGGTATATTCTATTTCGCATTCCGGCATAATGAAAATCCTCAACAACACCGATCACTTTCTTTTTGCTAAGCATTTTATTTTCCTTACCAATGGGATCTCCTTCAAAAAAAAGATTAGCTGCTGTTTGATTGATGACAATTCCTTCTTTAGGGTTAGCCTTATCAAAGGTGTGACCTTCAAGCAAACGAATATTCATCACTGAAAAGAAATCGTCATCAACTTTAAAAATATAGGCTTTGGTACTTTGTTGTTTTCCGTCTTCCGTATAGGCGCCATCCATTTCAAAATCATATTCCGGCATAGGGCTAACTGTGACGCCCTTGACACCATTTAATTGAAGCAATTCGTTCTTAAGTGTCGAATAATTTTGAGAAGCCTCTTGATTCTGAGGGTTCACTTTGAGAGAAAGAATTTGCTCTTTATCAAAACCCAATCTTTGCGTGATTAGAAAATGAACCTGACCCTGTATAATCAATGTGCACGTAATCAGTACCATTGAAATGGTAAATTGTACAATTGTTAAACCCTTACGAAAAAAAACGCCCCGCTTATTGAAATTCACTCCGTTCTTCAATGCTCTGACTGGACTCAAATTGGATAACTGCCATAATGGATATATTGATGCTAAAGCCAGTGAGGATATGAAAAGAACTATACAAAATAATACCATCTGCGAAGCGTGGAATGACTGAAGGCTAATCTGTCGTCCTAACATTTCATTAAAAGATGGAAGTAATATGTAAACTGAAATCAAGGCTATACCAAATGAGGTTAAAAGCAAAATTGACAACTCAAGAATGTGTCTTGACAAAAGGCGTAAACGTGAAGCGCCTATGATTTTCCTGACTGCAATTTCTTTTGATCTTTTAATTATCTGTGCGGTAGATAAATTAGCATAATTGACAACGCTAATCAGAAGTATCAAAAGTGCAATAGATAGGAACAATGAAATATACATTCTATTGCCATGTAGAAGGAATAACAGCCCTTCATGAATGTATTGTTCTCCTAAGGGTACACTTTCAAGTCGATAGACCCCTGCACCATAAACTTCATCAAGTTTCTTTTGAAGTCCATTGGTAACGCGAGTAACTTGATTAACATCCTTGATTTCAAAATAGGTGGGTGGAACTTCTATAAATTTCCAAACCACACTATCAGCAGCAGATGTTGATGTAATAAAGTCAAATTGAAGGCTCGAATTAGATGGGGGAGACTCCAAAATCCCGGAGATTGTAAATTCCTTCTGATTGGAAAATTTAACGCTCTGTCCAATTGGGTTTGCGTCTTTAAAATACAGTTTTGCAATATTTTCAGTGATCAAAACAGAATTTGGGTTCGTAAAAATTGAATTTGTGCTCCCAGATATTGTCTTAAAATCAAACAGGTTAAAAAAATCGCTATCCACCCGTAATATTTTATTGGTCTTATAGATATCACTGCCGGACTTTAAAAAACCATTTTCAAAATAAACCCTGCAGGCGTGGTTTACCTCAGAGTAGTCATGCTTCAAAATATCATAGACTGGAGCCGGGGGATACATACCAAAGATTACACTTCCATTAGACAGGTAATCCATTCGCAATAGGTAAATACTCGCTTCGTTTTTATGGAACCTGTCAAAACTCATTTCGTGAAAACAAAAAAAGAACAAGAGCAGGCTTACCGTTACTCCAGACGAAAAACCAATAATATTTAAAAGGCTGTAATACCAGTTGCTAATAAGGTATCGTGCTACCACTCGGAAGTTCTCAACCATAAAATCATTTAGTAATCAAAGAAGCAAAATACCGTTCCTTAACAGTATTTAAGTAATAATCTGTCATCCCTTGCTCATTTTTATGAGGGAGGTAAAGATTCTTACAATAAAGCGTTGAATCTGTGATAAACAAATAGGGAAGATAAGCACCCTGAACTGTGAACCCCAATTCTTTACTTGTTATTCCGTATAAGCAATCCTTAAGAACACTTTCTGAAAAAAGTGTATGTATTTCTCTAAGTCTATCATTTGGAACCAAGATTACAATGTTATCTACACCTATTTCCGTTGCCATTTTGTTAAACGTAGAATAAAGGGAATCATAGCAGACATTGCACACGCCCTCTGGAATACAAAACACCAATTTACTTGACCCCTTAAATACTGACTGTATGGGAATCTGTGCATTACTTAATTGTTGAACTTGAGCTTGCTTTGACATAGGGGAATGCTCCCATTTTATTTCAAGTCGTTGTAATTCATTGCTTATCTCAACTTTATTTTCCCAAAATTTTTCACGCTCATCAAGTTTAGCATAAGCAGATGATTCAAAAGTCTTGCGTTGATATATGTAATAAATATTTAGGGCAACGAACCCAACAATTATAAGTGTATTAACTATTTTGTTTTTCATGACTATCTAAAATGATTTTAATGTGCATATTCTAATGATTGGGTTATCCGTTACGGTCATCCCCTCCACGATTTTCATCAACTCCTTATTTTTTAAAATAAAATTTCTCCATTCCCTTTCGCTTAAACTTTTCTTGGTCGATTCGATCTTGTTAATGATGCTCGAAGATTCTACTACATAGTAAAGATTGTTTTCATTCTGGCCTCGAGGCACGGCACTCCAGTCCACTACCTCTTTGTTTCCTTTGAAGTACAAGTCGTCAATTAATTCACTGCTTACGATGTTGCGATTATTATTTTTAAGGTGAGCTACCAGATAGCGTTTCTTTCCTTTCTTTACGAACGTCAATACGCATTGATTATTTTCAAAAAGAAAAGTATTAAATAGACCAGCAAACTCAGTTTTTTCGATTGCTCGATCAAAATAGGAAACATCCTTGTAATCTTTCTCATAGAATTCATCAGGGATATTGCTTCCTGCAAAATCAAAAATATGTCTAGGGGAGATTTTAGAATGGACAATATTATATATAGTATCGACCCCTGATTGAATAAATACTAAAGAGTCCTGATTCCTAAGGAAATTTGTAATGTCACTGTATAAAATGAAGTTTGCTTTATGGTCATCAATCCTCAATTGTCGAGACTGAATAGCGCTAGTTGAGCGATCAACTACCATTAATTTATAACCAGATTTATCACCCTCTTCTATATTTATCATGTTGCTTGTGTAAAAAAGATAAGTGTGATCATCAAGCTTTGTAAACGTATCGGCATTAATACCGAATTTCCACTCATCGATAAAAAGACCGTTCAAAGTATAATAAAGCATTTTCTGCCCTCTTCTATCCATTAGTTCAATTCTATTATTGGTGGTATCCACATTAAAATCATTTAAGACTTTGAATTTCCCGAACCCCTTTCCTTTGCTGCCTATTGCAGCTTTAAATTTCCCTTGTTCATCAAATGAAAAAATCCCATTATTACACTGAACATAAAAAAAATTACCACACTTACGAATTCTTTTTACGTCCCCTAAAAAATGATTTTTGTCTGTTTCTAATCGGACATATTCAACGCGATTGAAAATTTCTGAGAAGTTGATCGGTTTGTTATTTCTTAAATCAACTGAGATCAATTTACCACCAGTCATCGGTTTATTTTTCTTTTTATCTTTTGTGCATTGCGCCAATGCCAAGCAAAATAGAATAGATAAATAAAGACCAAAACGCATAAAATATATGATTGAGAGGGTTGAATTTAAAATGGAAAAGGAAGAGCACTCAAACCGTTCATGAATACTCTTCCTTTAGTGAAGGACTTACACTGCTTAGTTACAGCATGCTGCTCCACAGTCTGTACCACTATTCTCGCAACAGTAATGCCCAGCACCATCACTTTTTAATGGTCTTCCATTATCTGCCACAGGTAGAATCACAGTAGCTTCTGCTACATTAAACTTTGAGTTTGCAGTGAAAACTCCCAAGGTAATCATTGTGATAAGCACAGCCGCTTTTAAAACTTTTGATTTGTCCATAAAATTTGGTTTAGTTTAAAAAACATACGGCAAATTTAAACCTTTGTTATTGTTACTAATTCTTTCTGAGTTTCAATTTAAAACCGTATAGTTGTAAATTGAAACTTGATGATTCTTTTTAAGACGCTAACCACTTACAGCCAATATCATGTCTATGAAAATCGGGGAGAAAATAAGAAAAATCAGAGAGATGAAAGGGGTCTCCCAAGAGTATCTTGCTTCTCAACTTAACATTAGCCCGCAGGCTTTTGGTAAAAAAAAGCGTGAAGAAACCAAGTTAGATTTTAACCGTCTCGATGAAATAGCTAAACTTTTACAAGTTGAACCTTTAGACATCATCAATTTTGATGAAAGCAAAATCTTTAACAATACCTTTAACAACCACGCCCCTCACAATAATAATTTCATCCTTAATCAAGATTCTTCGCTGGAAAAAACCTTTGGATTATTGTTGGAAGAAATATCGCACTTACGCAAAAGCAATGAACTACTGCTCCGTTTTCTGGAAACACAAAAATGAAATCAATAGTGGAGACATCTCATTAAATCTCTTTCAAACCCCTAGCATCACACACGTCTTCTCAGCCGCATCTTGCTCGGCTTTCTTTTTGGTGAGGCCAAAACCTATTCCGTAAGGCTGCCCGCCCAACATCACTTGCGCGGTGAACTCGCGGCCTCGGCCTTTTTTAGTTTCGGTGATGTCAAATTTTATTTCTTTGGCGTGGCGCTGCGCCCACTCGATCACTTTGCTTTTGTGGTTGGTATCCACGCTCACCACCGTTTCTAAATCAAAGTAAGGTTGGATCAATTTGTCGATCACAAATTTTTTGCATTGCAAATAGCCTTTGTCGAGGTAAACCGCGCCCACCAAGGCTTCGAGTGTGTTGCCCAAAATAACTTTTTGCAGTTGCGCATTGCGGTGGTCGTACTGCACAATGGACTCAATGCCGATCTTGCGCGCCAAGTTATTCAGTGATTCACGATTCACAATGCGCGATCGGATTTCGGTGAGGAAGCCTTCGTCTTTGAACGGATATTTTTTAAAAAGATAATCGGCCACGGCTGCGCCCAAGATGGCATCGCCCAAATATTCAAGCCGCTCGTTGGATTCGCGAAAGCCGTCAATCTCTTTGCTCCGACTGGTGTGCAACGTGGCCAACTGGTAAAGCGCCAAGTTGGAAGGCGCAAACCCGGCAATCGTTTTAATGGCCGTAATTAATTTCTTGTCTTTAGAAGTGGGCTTCGATAAAGTCAGTAAGTTCCACACAAACCTACTCCGCTTTTCTGATGAGGATAGAGAAGTTGTGCCCGCCAAAGCCGAACGTGTTGCTGAGCGCAACATTGACGGTGCGGTGCTGTGCTTTATTGAAAGTAAGGTTCAGTTTGGGGTCGAGCTCAGGGTCGTCAGTAAAATGGTTGATGGTGGGCGGAATAACTCCTTCGTTGATGGCCAGCAAACAAGCGATCGTTTCGATAGCACCCGCTGCACCCAGCAAGTGACCCGTCATACTTTTGGTAGAACTGATGTTGAGTTTATACGCATGCTCGCCAAAAACTTTTTGGATGGCTTTGATCTCGCCAATATCGCCCAGCGGGGTAGAGGTGCCGTGCGTGTTGATGTAGTCGACTTCTTCAGGCTTGATGCCCGCTTCGGCCAGCGCATGTTCCATCACTTTGGTGATGCCTGCCCCTTCGGGGTGCGGAGCGGTGATATGGTAGGCATCGGCACTCATGCCACCTCCAATGATCTCACCTAAAATTTTTGCCCCGCGCTTTTTGGCATGCTCGTATTCTTCCAAGATCAATGCGCCTGCACCTTCGCCCAACACAAAGCCATCGCGGTCTTTGTCGTATGGGCGCGAGGCGGTCTCGGGCGAATCGTTCCTTTCTGATAAGGCTTTCAATGCATTGAAGCCGCCCACCCCGGCAATGCAAACGGCTGCTTCGGATCCACCCGACACGATGATGTCTGCCTTCCCTAATTTAATGTAGGTATAGGCATCGTAGATCGCATTGGTGGAAGAGGCGCACGCAGAAACGGTGACAAAGTTGGGCCCACGAAAACCGTATTTGATAGAGATGTGGCCCGCGCTAAGGTCGGGGATCATTTTGGGGATGAAGAAAGGATTGAAGCGCGGGGTACCATCTCCGGCCGCATAGCCGCGCATTTCTTCCTGAAACGTAAGCAACCCCCCGATGCCCGAGCCCCAGATCACGCCTACGCGGTCGGGGTCTAAATCGGCCAGCGGAAGGTTGGCGTTTTTTATCGCTTCCTCTACGACCACCATCGCATATTGCGTGAACGGATCCATCTTCCGGGCTTCTTTCCGTTCGATGAAATTCTCGACCACAAAACCTTTTACCTCGCAGGCAAATTTGGTCTTGAACTTGGTCGTGTCAAACTTGGTAATCGGGGCAGCACCACTTTTTCCATTTTTCAACCCTTCCCAAAATTCAGGAAGCGTGTTGCCAATGGCGGTAAGGGCGCCCGCGCCTGTGATTACTACACGTTTGAAAGTCATGCGGTGCGGTAGAGGATTATTATTTCTTCACGTTTTCTTCCAGGTAAGTGATCGCCTGCCCTACGGTAGCGATGTTTTCGGCCTGGTCATCGGGGATGGAAAGGTTGAATTCCTTTTCAAACTCCATGATGAGTTCTACGGTGTCAAGACTATCCGCGCCAAGGTCGTTGGTGAAGCTTGCCTCAGGCGTCACTTCCGATTCCTCCACGCCCAGTTTGTCGATGATGATCTGCTTTACTTTTTGTGCAATTTCGGACATGATTGTATGGTTTATAGATTCAAAAAAACGATGCAAAGAAAGGGATTTAGGTGGATATTGTCAAACTGTTTTGCATTTGCCTGATCAATGGTGCAATTTGGTGGAAATAAGAAAGGAATTAAGGGCATCTCTAAAAACATTGCCTTTGACTACCTCAACGCATCACCCTTCTCCAAATTACCTCAAGCTCAAGGTGAACAACAAAAATACAATCTTACGTAAAAACCTTGGCGTCATTTTCAATGTCCATGGTTCGTGTCTTCACGAACCAAACAAGTCAACACTTAGCGGGTTCGTGGGGACACGAACCTGGGCATAGAGCCACCATAATGCCTTCTCCCTTGCCATGAAAAAAAAACGCCTCGACATCGCCTACACACTCGACTTTGATATTTACGGGATCACCTCCACCGCCAAGGGTTATAAATTGGCGTGGGAACTTAACCACGCGCTTGGCACCACGCTGGTGAAAATGGACGACTACGAAATTGAGCACAAAAACAGTTCGGCAAACAACTACTTGCACTTTGCACAAACCACCGATCATATTTTACTGAAACTCTTGAAGAACCAACCCAACGAAGAACACGAAGCGCGCAACCTCTTGCTGCCCGAGCACCCTCGTTTTGATTTTATTCTGTTGACGCGAGGCGAGGCTTTTGCCGATCGTAACCGGCTGCAGGAACTCTTGCGTAAAATTCCTTCTATCGGATTGATTGCTTTCATACCTTTGGCCGCCCTGAAATCAAAAGAGAATTTTATTTTTTAAA
>JAYWDN010000029.1:0-17953 GCA_043780615.1 Bacteroidota bacterium
CCTAAGGGTACTGATGTTAAAATGTGGTTTGAAAACTAATTATTTTATTAAAAAGCTATGAAAAAATTTATTCCGATATTTTTATGTGCGTTGATTGTATTTTCCTGCACAAAATCTACGCTTGAGGACGTAGGTTTTACCCTCAAGAGCCTACCCGCCTATGTTGCTTATGGAAATCCGGGGGGAACGATCACAGAAAAAGTACTAGCGCCTAGTGAAGGGTCAACCTCAGCAGCGTTGACTCGTTTGAGAATTGAAGCTCCGGGAGTGGTCACTTCTGATGTGACTGTTCAATTTACTTTCGGAGGTACTGCTGTATTTGGGACAGATTTTACAGTCAGTGGTCTTACACAGACTACCCTTGTCCCTTTTGCTGTTACGGCAACGGCTGCAGGTGGGTCCATCTTAATAGTGAAGTCAAATACAAAATTAACTGTAAATGATTTTGAACATGTTAATCTCAAATTGGGATACCCTTTAGATGGGGTAAAGGACGGGCTCAAGACACTGACAGTAACATTAACATCAGCTATCGGGGCCGATGGAAAGGTTTATGCAGTAGGCCGGGGAGGCACAGATATTCTTAAGGTGGCTACAATTAACATCGCGGATATTGATTAATTATAGGCACTATTGAATATTGTATCAATGGCAATGTACTGATAAATAGTTGGTGACTTTGCTGGGATACATTAGACTTGACGCATCAGCCTGAAGAAGAACCAAGCTCTGCTGGAGAGCAACTTGTCAGCAATAAGGTTGAATGCTTATACGAAAAAAGAGGGCTGATCATTTCTGTGGTCAGCCCTACTTTTTTTGGTAAGCCCGATGGCCCTGAAAACTCACCTGCCTGCCGTCAGGCAGGTTTTTCATTGACAAGAACACATACCATTTAATGAAGTTAGCCCTGTGTTTGAAGGTCAGTTGGGTATAGCCATCTTCATGGTCTTGATAACAAAGCAAACAGAAGCATTTAAAATAGGTGGCGTCCATACGCAAATGGACTTGGCCTCTCTTTAAAATTTTCACCGTGGGCGATCTTTTCAGATAGGTGTAAAATATCCGTTGAAGTGTATCCATAGAAAGATGGCTATCTCGGCTCAGCGTCTTGAATGTCTGTCGTTCAAGTATCCATTTCCTAAACCAAATAAAACGGTTTTCTAATCTTTGATCGGGATCGTTGCGTATGAAAAATAGGTCACAGTTTTTGCACTTGAACCGTTGCTTCCCAGATTGAATCCCCCAACGGATGACGGCTAAACTCCCACAGGCCCAGCATCGCTTTTTTTGTGTTTCCCATAAACAAAAAAAGTTTAGTGAAACCACTTTCACTAAACCCCTTGTAACTATATGATTCTCAATGCCCTTGAAGGGGTATCACCAACTATTTATCAGTACATTGCCGAATTAACAATTCACCGAAATTCGCGACTGTTATTTCTTTGTTTCTTTTTTTGGTGGCACAAATGTAAAACCTTGCTGCGTGAGAATATCCGCTACGTTATAATAAACATACGACCTCTCAATCTTTCCATTGGCTATTCGATAAGTAGCATGAAGATTGAATTTCACCGGAGGCATACCGTTTTTATATTCCACTGAAATAATTCCCCAGGTAAGTACCCAATCTCCTACAGCTCTCGATTTGGTTTCTGGTTTTATGGACGGAGTGAGCGATACTACTTCATCGTATTTAATGGAGTTGAATTGTTCTTCCCAATTTTTCTTCCAGTTGTCCAGGTTCTGTTGCTTATTTACAGAGTCTTTCATTGCTGGACCATGCCCCATGTACCCATCCGCAAGATACTCAGCCATAGCGGTTGTATTTCCTGTAAGAACGGCATCTAAATATTTTTTAACCAATTCCTTGTTCTTTGCGCCCAGGGAGTCGGCTGCGGAAGTTTGTCCCGTATCGGTTGCTGGCATAGGCTTACTGCAAGAGGCCAATGCGACAATTAATGCAATGGCGGGGATAAAAAGTTTTTTCATAGGTTTGGGAGTTTGGTGTACTATAAAGCTGGCCAGAAAACTTGAAAAAAGCTAATCCCAGTACTTCCTTATATTTCGCAACAAGTTTTAAAGAACAGCAATGAAGGCAAAGAAATTTCCATTTGAATTTGTGCTGGAAGAATTGGATCGCGTTCATCCAAGAGTGAGGCCCATGTTTGGTTGCTATGCTGTTGATGTCGGTGAAAAGATGATGTTGATTCTTCGAGATCGAAAAGATCATACCGATGATAATGGTGTATGGCTGGCCATCCCGCACGAACATCATCCAAGTTTGAAAAAAGAATTTCCGTGTATGCGCTCCATCCGTTTGCTTGGCAAGGTCGAAACGGTATGGCAAAATATTCCTATTGATACCGATGATTTTGAAGAGCTTGTGCTCAAGGCCTGTGGATTAATCCTAAGAAGAGATGTGCGGATCGGGAAAATTCCAAAAGGGAAAAAGAAAGAAATCGAATGATCTCTTAATCTTTCACCACCCGATCCCATAATCCTCACCATGATTGCTACTCCCTCCCCAGAAGCTGCCGTGTTTCCAATCGAAATAGATGGCGTTGATGGGGCCGGAAGTGCGCTCGTCCGTGCTGAGTTTGTAGCCCATCTTCAACAATTCTTTTTGCACATAAGGTGGAGTATTGGAGTTTATAAGGATGTAGCCCGGCTTGGGCTTTCGATCTTGTCCGTCTTCACCGTCACCAAGTGAAAGATAAAACTGATAGGTGTTGATGTTGGGCGCTTCGGTTGCCTCTTGTACGGTCATTCCAAACTCGACCATGTCAAGAAAAAACTGTAATAAATTTTGGTCTTGCGTGTCGCCACCTTGCACCGCAAAAGACACAAAAGGTTTCCCGTCTTTGAGAGCTAACGAAGGGGTAAGGGTAACTCGCGGACGCTTGCCGGGAGCAACCACATTAAATGGATTCAGTTTTGGATCGAGCACAAAACTTTGCATGCGCTGGCTCATGCCTACACCTGTGCGACCTGCAATGCACGCAGGAATCCATCCGCCACTCGGAGTAATCGACACCACCCAGCCTTCTTTGTCGGCAGCTTCTACGGAAGTAGTGCCAGCCCAAACGTTGGACAAATAATTTTCGTCAAGCGGAGTAGGCACGTTCCAATTCAAGGCGTGGTTCCATTCCTTTAAATAGTTTTGGTAAGGATTTACTTTTCCTTCGAAAGGATACGGATCACCTGGGGCAACTTTGGCATCGTTCTTTTCCCAGTTGATGGTCTTCACGCGTTCTTTGGCATATTCTTTTGAGAGCAACCCTTTCATGGGCTGATCGGAAGAGAAAGCCGGATCGCCATAATAAAAATCGCGGTCGGCAAAAGAGAGGTTCATCGCCTGATACAACGTGTGAATGTATTTGGCCGAGTTAAAGCCCATGCTTTTCAAGTCGATATTTTCAAGCATGTTCAGTGCCTGCAACATCACAGGTCCTTGTGTCCATTGTTGCATCTTATAAACTTCTATGCCTTTATAATTTACGGAAAGTGGCTCTTCGATTTTTACTTTCCAGTTGGCCAGATCCGGTTCAGTAAAAAGTCCGCCCTGTTCATTGTTTCCCCTCACAATTTCTTTAGCGATGTCGCCCTTGTAAAACCGTTCGTAGGCGGCATAGATCGCTTCCTTTCTGCTCTTTCCTTTTTTCAGAGCTTGCCCTTCGGCATCGACTAATTTTTTCAGCGTCTCCAGCAACTCTAATTGTTTGAAAATTTCTCCAGCTTCGGGGGCCTCTCTTTTTTCGCCAAGATGTGGAAGGAAAACCGCTTTCGAATACGGCCATTTTTTAATCATCTCTTTGTTTCTCTCGATCGAGTTGGCGGTTTGTGCTTCGATTGGATAGCCTTCGGCCAACTGCATTGCAGGAGCAAGTACTTCTTTCAAACTCATGGTACCATACTCGGCCAACATGGTTGTAAGTCCGCCAACAGTTCCGGGAGTGGTGGCAGCGAGCGGCCCGAAGTTGGGCGGGAAATTGTAGCCTTTGCTTTTGAAAAATTCAGGGGTAGCACCAGTGGGCGCAACACCGAGTGCATTGATGGCAATCACTTTTCCTGTCTTCGGATTGTAGATCAAAGCCTGTGTTTCACCACCCCAACTCAACACATCCCACATCGTGCAAGTGGCGGCAAGCATAGCGCACGCAGCATCAACGGCATTGCCGCCTTTTTGAAAAGTGATTGCCCCGGCAGTTGCTGCCAACGGTTTGCCCGTGATGGCCATCCAGTTCTTTCCGTGCAGTGGAGGTTTTTGAGTGCCGCCCGGTCGCGCATTAAAAGATTGGGCAAAAGCAATCACAATAGAAAACAAAAGACAGATGAGGAGAGGTAATTTTTTCATGGTTGATGGTTGAAGTTTTAAGTTTTAACTGATGCCGCGCACAAAGCCACTAAAGTTTCAATTGACATCAGTCAATAAATATACCTGTTTCTGTCCGCATCTGTCTGACGATTTGATGAGGAGTTGATCGCTGTTCTTGACGGCTTAAAACTGTAGGTAAATGCACTCGGCCAGAAATAGCAGCGGAAAGCCCTGAGTTATTGTTGGCACTTGACCAACAATCTAAATCTCCAATAATGGGTGAGAAACCCAAGTTCATCTAAACAAAAAAATTATCTATCCATTTCTTTCATAATCCTCACTGCCCACAGGCCATACATTTTTCCCGAAGGGTGCAAGCCATCAGTTGCTACCAACTGAGGATCGTTCAGTCCTTCCCTTGAAATGTCAGTGATGGTGATGTACCTGACTTGCATTTGATCTGTGATTCTTTTGTTCACTTCATTGAATTCATCGATGGCCTTAGAGATTTTTTCTCTGCTCTTCATCCCGAAAGGCGTGAACCCATAATCGGGAATGGAGACCACAAAAGTATTTTCCTTCTTTCCCCTTGCCAAGCGGATGGCGGTTTTTAACAATGCTTCAAACGCTACGGCATATTGTTGAATGGATTCGCCTTGGTATTGATTGTTCACCCCGATCAACAAAGAAACCAAATCATAGTCCTCTTTCAGATCAGCAATGTTGATCGCGTTGGCGAGGTTGTCGGTGCGCCAACCTGTAGTGGCGATGATGGTCGGCTTCGTTTCGAAGTGCAGCAAACTTGCCAATTGATTGGGCCAGCGTTCATTTTCATTAACGTTTTCGCCAATAGTGTACGAGTCGCCCAAGGCGAGGAATTTATTTTGTGCAATGAGTTCCATATTGATGGCCATTGAAAACGCTACCAGGAGAATCCCTTCAGGAATTATTTGCCGCATAACTTTTTACCTCATAAAAATAGGCAAATGTTTGAGACTGAAATGAAGAGAGTTATTAGTTTTGCAATCCCATTCGGAGAAGTGCCAGAGCGGTTGAATGGAACGGTCTCGAAAACCGTCATACGGGAAACTGTATCGAGAGTTCGAATCTCTCCTTCTCCGCTTTATCCTCGTAGCTTCAGCGAAGGAGGATTGTATAGGTTACGCTAAATAGGATTTCAGCAATTTGCTGCGCTGGCCTTGGCGCAATTTGCGGGTGGCCTTTTCTTTGATCTGTCTTACCCGTTCACGTGTCAACGAAAATTTATCGCCAATTTCCTCGAGGGTCATTGACTGTGTTCCGTTCAATCCGAAATAAGAAGCGATCACTTCCGATTCGCGTTCGGTAAGTGTGGAAAGGGCACGCATCACTTCTTGACGAAGGGAATTGTTGAGCAGTCCTTGGTCGGGCGTCTCTTGGTCTTCATTGGCCAACACATCGAGCAAGGTATTGTCTTCGCCTTGAACAAAGGGAGCATTGACCGAAACGGAGCGGCCCGAAATCCTTTGGTTGTTTTCTACCTCCTCGCGGGTCATGTCGAGTACCTTCGCCAACTCTTCAGAAGATGGCTCGCGCTCGTACTTCTGTTCGAGTTCAGAGAAAGCCCTTGAGATTTTATTTAATGAACCTACGCGGTTCAACGGCAAGCGCACAATGCGCGACTGCTCGGCAAGGGCTTGCATGATCGATTGGCGTATCCACCACACCGCGTACGAAATAAATTTGAAGCCACGGGTCTCATCAAAGCGGGCGGCCGCCTTGATGAGACCTACGTTGCCTTCATTAATCAAATCGCCCAGCGACATGCCATTGTTTTGATACTGCTTGGCCACCGACACCACAAAGCGCAGGTTGGCTTTCGCGAGTTTTTCCAATGCCACTTGGTCGCCTTCGTGTATGCGTTTTGCCAGCTCCACTTCTTGCTCGGCTGTGATCAATTCCACTTTGGCAATCTCCGACAAATACTTATCGAGCGATTGGTTTTCGCGGTTAGTGATCTGCTTAACAATCTTGAGCTGTCGCACGCAATTTTTTGATTAGTGGATTTCCAGTACTTAAGAAATAACTTCTACGCGCACGGCATTCATGCCTTTGCGGCCACGCTCAGTTTCGTAGCGCACGCTGTCGTTGTCTTTGATCTTGTCGATCAGGCCTGACTCGTGTACAAAGATATCTTCGCTGCCATCATTTGGTGTGATGAAACCAAAGCCTTTGGTGTTGTTAAAAAACTTTACTTTTCCTTCGTTCATGATTGATAAAAATTAATTGGTTAATAGTTACTATTTTATTTGAGTTCTGTTTTCATTTTTTCGGGTGGCGTAGAGGTGATGTTGCCAAACTCGTCCACATAGGCCATCATGTTTTCGAGGTCTCCGCCCGTTGAGTTCTTTTTGCGTTCGTTTTTCTTTTGGTCTTTTTCCTCACGCTTCTTTTTGCGTGCCAACTCCTTCTGTTTTTTTATAAATGCGTTATTCGATTTTGCCATCGGGATTTCAAATTTAGTTTACAAAAGTGAACGCCTTCCCTCCTTTGCCTGCACGGCCAGTGCGGCCAATCCGGTGGATGTAGCTATCAAAATCGCGCGGCTGCTGATAGTTGATCACATGCGTTACCTCCGAAATATCCAACCCCCGTGCGGCTACATCAGTAGCGATCAAAACCTGAATTTTCCCAGATTTGAAATCGTTCAACGCTTTGAGCCTGTAGTTCTGCGATTTGTTGCCGTGAATTTCGTCCACTCTAATGCCTGATTGATGCAGGCTTTTTCTAACACTGCTTACCCCCCGTTTAGTTTCCGCAAACACGATTACTTTTTGAAAAGATCGGTCGCGCATCATGCTCAAAAGCACTTCCATTTTTGATTCGCCCGCGCCCACCCGAATAATTTCTTGGTCGATATGGTCGCCTGTGACGTTGCCTTTGCTCACCCGTACTTCTACTGGGCGGTGAAGGAGTTCATCAATCAACTTGCGTTGATTTTTTTCTTCCGTGGCCGAAAATAAAACCGTTTGCTTGCGGTTGGTCATGGCTTTTACGATGAACTGAATATCGCGCGAGAAGCCCATGTCCAACAACCTGTCGAACTCGTCCAAGATCAAGGTATTAAAATTATTGAAGCGCAACGCTCCTTGACGAGCCAAGTCAGTCAGGCGGCCCGGGGTTCCAATCACCACATGCACTGGCTTGCGCAACGTAGCCAAGTCTTTGCCCACGCTGGTGCCACCAATAAAGCACGCACTGTACATCTGCAAACCCTTGACAATGCTGATAAACTCCTGCTCTACCTGCACGGCCAATTCGCGTGTTGGCACTACTACCAGAGTTTGAAACGCAGGCTTTGAGCCGATCATATTGTGTACAATGGGGATCAAAAAAGCACCCGTCTTTCCCGTCCCTGTTTGGGCTATGCCCATTAGGTTATTGCCCGTCAAAATCGCCTCAAGGGTTTTGTCTTGTATTTCTGTGGGTGTTGAATACCCTTTTGAAGTCAAATTGTTTTTTATCCTTACATCTACAGGCAAGTCTTGGATTTTGCGGGTAGATTCATAGCGCATGTGCGTGAGCGGCACTGCTTTCTTTACAAATAAATCGGGATCAAGTGTGCTTATTAATTGTTGGCCTCTGCCGCGTGCGGGTTGACTTCTTCTTCCTTGATGATTGCCTTCTCTCCTTTTTGTGTTGTTGTGTTTTACGAAATTCATTTTTTGTTGTTAAATGTTAATCAGCACGCAATGCGTTGTACCCCTATCGTTCCGTTGCCATTGGGACAGAGAGAATAGCAATCGGAAACCCGTGCTTGTGATTTTCAGCTAAAATGATTTGTGTAGAAAGGCTCTTTAAAAAAAGAGAAAGGACTTACTATTACGGAATGATTCTGCTAAAAACATGACAAAGGTAACCCCGATATTGGTGATAACCTAATCCGAACCAAAACATGGATAAAATACGATCATAAAACAGGGATGCTTATTTTATATCCGTACCTTTCGCCCAGAAATCCGCTTATATTAAAAAATAATTTATGTTTTATAACTCGATGACTGGCAAATTCTATGCGCCCCTTTGGAACAAATACCGCCCTGCTATCCTCAAGTTGATGGTCGCATCGTCTGAAGAGCCCCAGCAATACCAGCTTTATGGACATGAGTTTAAAGCCATGAACTCGAAAGAGCGTACTTACTCCTTTACACTGCAAGCCTTTAAAGGAAAAGCGCAGAACAATATCCGCAGTTCGCCAATGGCACAAGACCTTCTCTCCATATTAGAGCAATCTAAAAAAGCGTTGGAACTGATGGAAACAAACACGTATGAGTTTACCATGGATAAACAATTTGTTCTCCGTGTGACGAAAAAGGAAATTGTGAATCCTAATCTATTAATTCCGATCAATCAGAATTAAGGGCCCCAAATTTTACTTTACTCAAATCTCAGCGACTCGATCGGGTCAAGTTTAGAGGCTTTGTGTGCAGGGTAATATCCTGAAAGCAAACCTACTACGATACATACGATCATGCCCACCATCATCCAAAACCAAGGAATGACAAACGCATCGATGCCAATGGCCCGTGAAATTAAATTGCCGACCAAAATACCCAGCAAAACCCCAGCAATCCCCCCAAGCAAACACACCACAATTGCTTCAATCACAAATTGCTGACGGATGCGCAATGGTGTAGCACCCAATGCTTTGCGAACACCTACTTCACGTGTCCGTTCAGTAACAGAAACAAGCATGATGTTCATCAACGCAATGGAGGCACCGAGCAATGTGATAAAGCCCACACCAAAGCCACCAAAGCGCAACCCAGACGTGATGCTTTCCATTTCTTGCGCCAGCGATTCACTCTTCTCCAACTCAAACGAATTCTGCTTTCCGATCTCGTCCCGTCTAATTTTGCGCATCAGTCCAGTTGCCTCGCCCATGGCAAAATCCATTTGGTTAGGATCAGCAATACCAATGGTGAGCCTGTAATTTAGTCCCACGCCTGCCGCTTGCTGGTTGGCCACAATGATGGGGATGAGCATCATGTTGTCAAAATTGTTTTCTGAGAGCGATCCTTTTTTCTTCAGCTTAGCAATGACCTTAAACTGCATGCCCTTGAACGATACTACCGTGTTCACGGGGTTTTTGTTTTCACCATACAATGTCTTGCACAGGTCGGCACCGATAATGGCGACACGGCCACCTTGCCTGATTTCAAAAGGCGAAAAGTTGCGGCCTTCTTCCAAGTTCAATCCCTTTATAGCAATGAACTCTTCGTTCACGCCTGTTACGTTCACGTTGGGGTTGGTTTTTTCTGAACCATGCTTGATCTCGGCTAAGATGGTAAGACGTGCCGATAAACTTTTCACGGCAGGAACATCGTACTGGTCGATAAACTTTTGCACCTCGCTGAGCAGCACAGACGAATACACTTTTTCTTTTACGCCATCTTGTGCCGACCCGCGATTGGACTTGGAATAAATATCAAACGAATTGGCACCCAGCGAAGAGAGGCTCTCGTTAACCGAATACTCAATCCCGTCAATTGCGGTAAGAATCCCCACCAGTGAAGTAATGCCAATGGCCACAATCAACGCGGTAAGCACCGAACGAAGCATGTTGGCCTTCACTGACCGCAGGCCTTCCTTTATGTTTTCGAGAAAATTCATCAGGGAAAATTGTTTGATTATAAATTCCTAATTGATCGGTAGCGTATCCAAAATCAAAATTATACCTTTATCCGTTCATTAATAACTGATGTTACACAAAATAAAGAAGAGTACGTCTTTGCGAGGGAGGAACCTGCCCGAAACGGTACGGTAGGCAGGTTCGCAATGACGTGTACTGTTTTGCGTAACATCACATACTTAAAAGACTTTATAGGAATTGATTTTGTTACAAACCAGTTGACTATTACGATGAGGGCGTTGATTTTGTTGTTGATGGTTTTGTTCTCAGAGGCTTGCCTTGGCAATTCGATTTTTATCCCCATGGATGAAAAACAAACCAACCATTTGAAAGCGTACGGTATCGCTTATTGGATACTGAAATCCGATACAGAAGTAGAGTGGCTGCTGAACTACCGGGGAGGTAGTTTCATGTGCAAGTACCATCCTAAAATCCAAAACGAATTAGTGGTGCGTGGCGTGAGCTACGAAATTATTTCGGATGCCCAAGTAAACTCGATTGTATCAGAGATTGCCAGCCCTGCTGTGAACTATGATATCATGAAGTTGGAGAAAGTGCCGAAGATAGCGGTGTATTCTCCGAAATCGAAATTGCCGTGGGACGATGCCGTTACCCTTGCCCTCTCGTATGCCGAAATTCCTTATGATGTGATCTTCGATGACGAAGTGCTCAACGAAATGCTGCCGAAGTACGATTGGCTGCACCTGCACCACGAAGATTTCACGGGCCAGTATGGAAAATTCTTTGCCACGCATGGCAACTTCCCGTGGTACATTGAGCAACAACGCGAAGCCGAAGAGACCGCTCGGAGGTTTGGTTATAATAAAGTATCGCAATTAAAATTAGCGGTGGTAAAGCGCATCAAAGCCTTTGTGGCCAGTGGTGGTTTCCTTTTTGCCATGTGCTCGGCCACCGATTCGTTTGATATTGCCTTGGCGGCCGATGGGGTTGACATCTGCGAGCACATGTACGATGGCGATGCGGCCGACCCACAAGCGCAAGAGAAACTCAATTTTGAAAACACATTGGCGTTTACCAATTTTCAACTCTCGCGCGATCCGTATCAATATGAATTTTCGAACATCGACAATAATTTTCCAGAACGTGGATTGGTGCGAGGCAACGATTACTTTTCTGTTTTTCAATTCTCAGCAAAGTGGGACCCCATCCCTACCATGCTCACACAAAACCATGAGAAAACCGTGAAGGGATTTTATGGACAGACCACGGGCTTTAAAAAGAAATTGATCAAGCCCGATGTGGTGGTCATGGGCGAAACGAAGTCCATCAACGAGGCCAAGTATTTGCACGGTGTGTTGGGCAAAGGTTTCTGGACCTACTATGGTGGCCACGACCCCGAAGATTACCAGCACCAAGTGGGCGAAGAACCCACCGACCTGCACCTGCACCCCAACTCCCCAGGGTACAGACTCATCCTGAACAACATCCTCTTCCCTGCCGCGAAGAAAAAGAAACAAAAGACATGAGAGCTTTTCTATTTATCGTCATATCCATTTTGTTTTGTTGTAAACCATCTGCGCGTGTTCAGTCAGAGTCGCAAGGTGATAAACTACAAACGTTGGTTGAAAAGGAAATTGGAAAAAGCGCAGTGATAGAAAAGAATCCATCGAACACATTTGCTTTGGCTTCACATACCGAAAACAGAACAGTTGATTACGTTGTCATCCGCTTGAGCGACTTGAAGGTGGTGATCAAAGAAAAAATTATTATTGGGTCGGTGAGCTGGAGTGGCGATAGGCAAATTAAAGTAGTGAGTATTCCAGGAATGGTGAGAGCCAATGCTCGCCCCGAAGACAATGTACGGCTGATCGATTTGAACAATTACGTTATCAATAAAAAATGAAAAAGATTTTTACTATCACCCTGCTGTTTGTTTTGGCACTTGCTGCCGGTATCCAACTGCGAAACAAAAACATCGAACAAGTTTTTGAAAAAAGTGAATTAGTTAAAGATGATGAGCGCGAAGAAAAAGGAAAGCATGCCGACCACCCCGATGAGTTCATCAAATTCCACTTGGGCATCCGCACCCGCTCAGACGAAACGAAGCCGAGCTACCCCGATAATTATCAAATGCTCGAACTTCAAAAAGCAAAACATTATTCTGCCAAGCGAAAATCAAATATCGCAGCACGATCGCAGAGTGGTGCCAATGGCGTGATTGGTTTTACCGAACGTGGCCCAAGCAATGTGCCCGGCAGAACCCGCGGCCTGATTGTTGACCCTGGCGATGCCACACACAAAACATGGTATGCCGGCTCGGCAGGTGGTGGCATTTGGAAGACCACCGATGCAGGAGCAACTTGGCAATGGCTCACCTTAACACTCCCTAACATGGCCACCACCACGTTGGCCATGGCAGCATCAAACCACAACATTCTCTATGCAGGAACTGGCGAGGGCTTTGGCAACTTAGATGGGATTGCAGGGACTGGGGTTTTCAAAAGCATAGACCGCGGTGTGAACTGGACATTTCTGGCAAACTCAACTAGCTTGAGCGACATCAACAGGCTTGCTATTGATCCATCAGATGCGAATATAGTTTTAGCGGCAACCAACACGGGCATCTACCGCTCTATTGATGGCGGTGCAAATTGGACAAAAGTATATAATGGCTTGGGGGTGCAAGACCTGCGTGCCACACCCGGAAATTTTTCCATTCTGTATGCAGGTAAGAATGGAGTTGGTGTTTTAAAGTCAACAGACAGTGGACAAAATTGGGTTAGTTCTAATACTGGAATGGCACCCAAAGGCAGGATTGAGATTGATGTATCTCCTGTGAATTCTCATCGTATAATTGCTTCAACTCAAGGAGCGCTTTCAGGTGGCAGTTCTGATCTATATGTTTCTGATGATGATGGAACCACATGGAGTTTAGTGACCCTAAGCTTAGTGGGAAAAACAGTTGACTATTTGGCAAGTTCCGGTGGCGACCAAGGCTGGTATGACAATACGGTGACATTTAGTCCTTACAATCAAAATGTAGTTTATGTGGGAGGCATTGGTACATACCAAATTACATTGGGTGTTCCAACACCTGGCTCAACACTTCTTTATTCACTTGTAGAAATCAATACTTCATCTTTTTTAAGTTTTGTAAATTTCAATGCTTCGGCAGCAGGCGGCCGATTGCAACTTGGGCCTAATGCCAATACTGATATTATCGAATTTCGTTTTGGCCCAACCAAAAAACAAAAAGCCCATCGGTTTACAGTACCTCCAGGATCAACCTCTGGAGTTCCTGTCGCAAATTATTCCTACAACAATTATGTCGATGTGGACTTTGAAGTTTGGAACGTAACTTCCAACAAGCAATTGATGGTTTCTTTTCGCGATCAAAACAGTAATGGTCAGTTTGATTTGATCAATGTAAACACGACAGACCCTGTGGCCACAAATCAAAGTAGAGAATATGTTTATGTTAATAATATACTTTACGACCCTAATGCGGCCAGTCCTTTGATGACCATTGCCGGTGGGCAAGTCGTTAATGAAATGTATAACATTTGGCCTGTCTTAACATCTGGAGGAACTTGGCCTACGTTATCTCCTTCAACGCTGCAAATCACTAACCAAACTCTGAAAAAATATAGTAGTACTGTGTCGTCTGTTGCCGATGTTTATTCTGAATATGACGGCAAGAACAATCGCAGCTTTGTACACCCCGATCAACACAACATTGTTGCAATAAAACAGAATGACGTTACCCAAGCTTATCAATTACTGATGGCGAATGACGGTGGTGTCTACGTATCTGGAATATCAACATCGCCTGGCACTACACAAGGCGAATGGAAAGCTGCTGGCAACGGATACAACACCAGCCAGTTTTATGGAGCGGATAAAAAACCAGGAAGCCAACAATACCTTGGCGGGATGCAAGACAACGCAACCTATTTTACACCTAATGGCTCTGTAGGATCGGCAACCACTGCTTATAGTACCAGCATCCCACAGTTATCGGGCGATGGCTTCGAAGCACTATGGCACACGCTTGATGGAAATAAAATGATTGGCGGTTCGCAAAACAATGGTTTCTCTCGTTCCCTTGATGGCGGCAACACTTGGGTTTCGGCAACAACTGGATTTTCTGTATCGACTAATTTTCCATTCATTTCAAAATTAGCCTGCTCAAAGCAATCGCCAGATGTGATCTACAGCGTGGGCACAGAGGGCGTATGGAAGTCTAACAACTTTGGTGCGAGCTGGACACTAACACCAATATCAACAGGATGGGCGGCCTCTTCATTTGCCGATGTCGAAATCTCAAGGGCAAACGCAAACGTAGTCTGGGCTGGTGGTGGGCTCGGTTCAAGTGGAAATTTATTTGTGTCCACCAATGCTGGGAAAACATTCGCACAAGTGGCCAACCCCGTAGCCCCCCCGTTGTTGGGCAACATCACTAAAATTGCAACCCACCCCACGAACGAAAAAATTGCTTACGCTCTTTTCTCTTTTGCAAAGACCTCCAAAATTTTAATGACCACAGACCTCGGCCAAACTTGGACAGACACCAGTGGCTTTGGAGTCGGAACTACAAGCACCAACGGCTTCCCTGATGTTGCAGTTTACAGTTTGTATGTGCGCCCCGATAACACAAACATTGTGTGGGCCGGAACAGAAATAGGAATAGTGGAGTCGCTCGATGCTGGCGCAACGTGGTCGCTGCTCACCGCATTTCCAAGTGTGGCCGTGTGGGATATGAAAGGTCAAGACAACGAAATTGTAATTGCCACACATGGCCGAGGAATTTGGACGGCCACTGTGCCTGTCGATCAAAACGCAAATTTTCCGGTGCCTTTGATTGTCAACTCGGGCACTACACCACAATCCAACTATGCCATTGAAATGAGCCTGCCTTATTTGTACGACTCCGTGCAAATTCTAATCAACTCGCAGAAGTTATCTTTTATCCCGACTGCAACAGGAAGTACCATTGCTAAAATCACTAATGTGCAAGCGGGCAGCCTTACGGTTCAACTGGTTGGCTACATTGGCAAAGCACCCATTTACTCTTTGCCAAAAAACGATGCTCAGCTAAAACTCACGGCCTATCAAAAACAGTATTTTGATTACTTCGTTAACAAAACAAATTTTTTCTTGAATAATTTTTCACTTCAAAGTTGGGGCTTATCCAATTCCAGTTTGCAAAGTCAACACAGTTACGTTGCCAATCAAGATGCGAGCGGTACGCTTTTAGTTCCAATAATTGTTTCTGCTACCAATTCTTCTTTTTCATACGAAGACGTTGCCCTTGTGCAGCCGGGTGCAGGCAATGATTACGTGGTGGCCGAGGCAACCAAAAATGGTGTGACTTGGACCTCGATTGCCCCAAGCTATAATTCTTCTGCCAATGCCAATTGGTTGACAGCCGTTACTGCCAACGGAAAGGGCGATCCTTCAATGAGTGCCGCAGAAACATTTGATTTAAAACCCGCTTTCAAAACTGGCGACACCTTGCTCATCCGTTTTAGGCTGCACGCCAATAATGACAACAGCACAGGCTGGGGCTGGTCTATTGATAACTTATATGTGCAACAGTCACCAACAGGTGTTGAACCAATTGCCGATGCCAATGCCATTACGATTTACCCCAACCCTACTTCCGGCAAATTTCAAATCAGTTATTTCTTGCAAGAAAAATCTGAAGTACAACTCAACATTTGGGACATGACAGGGCGAAATGTTGTTAATCAAAATGTAGGCGAACAGCAGGATGGCATTCATCATCACGAGATAAATTTAGACACTGCCCAAGATGGAATTTATCTCATCCGATTAAGAACCAACCAAGGTGAGAAAGTAGCCAAAGTCGTTTTGCGAAAATAACCAATAATGAATCAACGGCAGACATTAATTGCCGGGGCATTGCTCGGCTTGCTCGGGGTTGCGCTTGGCGCATTTGGTGCACACGCACTCAAAAGCCTGTTGCTTCAAAATGGAAGAGTTGACACGTACGAACTTGCTGTTCGCTATCATTTTTATCACGCCCTTGCACTGCTCGCCATTGGGTTGTTGATGGAGAAATTTAACACAGTATTAATTCGATGGGCTTCACTATGTATCGTAGTGGGAACAATTCTTTTCAGTGGAAGTCTCTATCTTTTTGCTTTGAGCAATGCCACCGCATTTGCAGTTGTTACTCCGTTTGGCGGAATGTTTTTGATCGGTGGGTGGGCCTTGATGTTGATCGCGTTGGTAAAGAAATAAAGTCTCCTCACCTCTTCTCCAGCACATTCACCGAAAAAGTTACCTGACTATTTCCGGCCACGGCATTGCTTACAACAGTTGCCACTTTGTTCTGTCTTCCGTTTTTGCCTTTACTGTCGAACTGAATGGTGACCTCGCCTTTGCCTCCGGGGGCAATCGGTTCGCGCGGCCAGCCTTTGGGTGTGGTGCAGCCGCACGTCACCAGCACATTGGTAATCACTAAGGGAATAGTACCCGTATTGGTAAACTTAAAGACGTGCTCCACCTTTTCGCCTTGTATCACGTCACCAAATTCGTGTGTGCTTTTCTCCCACTCTATAATAGCACTGCTTTGGTTTTGTGCTTGGACCAATGCGCCCGCCATCAGAAAAAAAATAAATGCAAAATGTTTCATAGCCATTCAAAGCATTAAAGGTAAATAGGTTTTAAATTGAAATCATAAATTAAAACGCGAAATGGAAAATACAGTTCATGGTTTTTATGGAAACCGATTGCGTGTTCGGGTTTGTGGCCTTTGCTTTTGCGATGAACAAATAGTGTTAGTCAACCATAAGTCAATTACAAAAAATGATTTTTGGGCACCACCCGGTGGCGGAGTTGAACTGGGGGAAAGTGCGACCGATTGCTTGAGGCGCGAATTTTTGGAAGAAACAGGGTTGATCGTTGAGGTAAAAGATTTTTTGTTTGCCTGCGAACTGATCAAAGGTACTTTACACGCAATTGAATTATTTTTTCTGGTCACTACTAAATCTCGGGACATCAAACTGGGCAACGACCCCGAGCCTGGAAGCCCCTCCATTATCAGCGATGTAAAATTTCTCGCTTGGGGAGAAATCAAATCAATTCCGGCCAACGAAATTCATGGAATCTTTCAATTCACCGATCACCCCTCAAAGATTGTAAAACTGCGCGGGTATTTTAAGTTATAAAGACCACGGTTTACCCACAAAAAATTTTTATTATTGCAATACCAAAAATCTTAATAGCTAAAAAAAACTGACTTGCAACCCGCCCCCATCAATTACAAACTCATCAAGAAAGTCAAAGACGATCGCTTTGAAGAAGAATTGCTGCATCAATATTCTTTGATGATTCAAACTGGGCCAAAAGATTTTCAATTGGCAGTAGTCAACAGCAGCGACAACCGTCTTTTGTTGTTGGAAGATTATGCGATGGGCAATGTTCAATCGCACAGCGGACTACTGATTGCCTTGAAGGAATTGTTTGAAGCCCATCCTTTATTAAAAGCTGGCTTTTGGAAAGAAGTGAAGATCGGCATCAAGAACAATAAATTTTGCCAAGTGCCCAATGAGCTTTTTGATGAAACCAACTTGGCCAATTACTTAAAACTTAACGCCACCGTTGAAGAACCCAAAGAAAAACTTTTTTATTCGAAAAGCGAAAGTAGCAAATCAGTCACCGTGTTTGCCATTCAAGCCGATCTGTACGATTGGCTAAGCCACATTTACCAAAATACTTCGCACCAATTTTTTCATCAATCCACCGCGCTCATCGAAGGCTTATTGCGCGAGACGAAAGCAAGCGGGCAATTGCTATACATCTATGTGGACCGATTCAAGCTTCATATCCTATCGCAACAAAATGGCGAGTTGATTTACTACAACCAATTTGCTATCAATCAGTTTCCGGATTATGTGAAATACATTATGTTGGTGCTGAAAGGATTATGCGCTTCGGCAATGCGCGCGACCTGTGCCTGGGGCTGGAAGTGGTGACGG
>JAYWDN010000030.1:0-6984 GCA_043780615.1 Bacteroidota bacterium
GAAAGAATTTAATATCCGTGTTACGGCCGTAATGCCCGGTGCCACGAAGACGGCCAGTTGGGATGGTGTCGATCTGCCCGACAGCCGATTTATAAAACCCGAAGATGTGGCAGAAGTAATTTTTAATGCCTACGCAATATCCGATAGGAGTGTGGTGGAAGAAGTGATCATTCGCCCGCAGTTGGGAGATGTTTGAAAAGGTTGCCACAGATTTTTTAACCCAGTTACTTGCAAAGGTTACTAAGTGTCGTCAGGTCTTTCGACCTGACCCAGAATAATGTAACCGAGGTCAGGTTGCAAAACCTGACCTCGATAAAATGACTTGATATTGCATTTTAATTCCACCCGCCACCCAATGCTTGATAGATATTCACTTTGGCATTCATCTGCTTCTTCTTGGTTTCGATGAGTTCAAATTTTGATTCGAGCGCATCGCGCTGTGTCAACAACACTTCCATGTAATCAGCCCGTGCCGATCTGAAAAGACGCGTTGAAATATCGATCGACTGCGTAAGGGTTTGCACTTGCTTTGATCTGAGTTCGTAACTTTGTTTCAAATTATTAATGTTCGATAGTTGGTTGGCCACTTCGATGTAAGCCGTTAAAATTGTTCGTTCATAATTGAAAGCCGCTTGAATCTGGCGGGCACTTGCGTTGTAGTAGGTTGCTTTGATCGCGTTGCGGTTGATCATCGGCCCAAATAATCCCGCACCCAAATTGAACATCATCGATGCTGGTTTGCTCACGAGGTAGGTAGGATTGAATGCTTCCAAGCCAATTGCCCCAATGATATTTAAAGTGGGATAAAAATTAGCCTTCGCCACTTTCACATCGAGGCGGGCTGCTGCTAAATCAAGCTCGGCTTGTTTGATATCGGGACGGTTCTGTAATAGCTGAGCGGGTATGCCGCTTTGAATGGAGTCGGTTTTCAAATCGATGAACGTCCAGGAATTTCTTAAGATAGGCCGAGGAAACTGCCCGACTAAAAAATTGATTTTGTTTTCGGTTTCTAAAATACTTTGCTGAATATGAAAAATGCGGCTTTGGTTTTTTAAAACCTCTGCTTCAAACCTGCGCACGGCCAGCTCCGTAACCTTGGCAGCAATCTTTTCCAACTTCACAATTGCAAGTGCATTTTGTTGAATTTCAATATTCTGTTTGATAATGAACAGTTGATTGTCTAATGCCATCAGTTCGTAATACGAATTGGCGATCTCTGCAATTAGACGTGTGACCATAAAGTTTTTTCCAGCCGTGGACGACAAGTAACTGTATATGGCAGACTTCCGTGCGTTGCGAAGTTTTTTCCAGATGTCTACTTCCCAAGAGATATTGGCAGCTAAAAAATAATCAGGCAAAATTTCTGGAATCTGTTTTCCCGACTCGATGTTGGTGTTTGCATCAACCGCACCTTGCCGCGTGTAGCGTGCCGATTTATCTACACCTGCACCACCACCAATATTTACAAAAGGAAGGTATGCTCCCTTCCTTGCGCGCACTTCATTCCTGGCGATGTTGATATCTTGCAAGATGATGTTCAGCTCCTGATTGTTGTGAAGTGCTGTGTCGATGAGTGCAGTCAAATACGGATCTGAAAAAAAGTCTTTCCATTTGATCGTAGCGGTATTGACGGTATCTAAAACGTCTTTATAATTTGTAGGCACATTTTTGTTTTCATTTTTGAGAACTACAGATGGCACCGTACAGGCTGAGTTCATTAGCAAAATCAGAACGATCCCGGTGTACTTCATTATTTTATTATTGCTCATTGTCGTCACTGGCTTTAGGTTGGGGAAAAGCGTCTATGTGATGAACGATGTCTTCGGTTAACGAATCATGATCTTCATCTCTAATTAATTTTCGGCCTGCTGCTATGGTGCCGAAGATGTAATACAAGCCCGGCACAATGATGACTCCGAAAATTGTTCCGACCAACATGCCGCCAAGTGCGGAAGTACCAATGGTGCGGTTGCCAATAGCACCAGCACCGTGAGCGATCACCAATGGAATCAATCCTGCAATGAAAGCAAATGAAGTCATTAAGATGGGGCGGAAACGTACCCGCGCCCCTTCGATTGCCGCTTCAAGTACGGTGGCTCCTTGCTGCTGTTTTTGCACAGCAAACTCTACAATCAACACCGCGTTCTTGCCCAGCAACCCCACCAACATCACCAACCCCACTTGCGCGTAAATATCGTTTGCCAAACCAAAGCCTTTGATCAAAAGAAATGAACCGAAGATTCCAGCCGGTAGAGAAAAAATTACGGCCAACGGAATGATGAAACTTTCATATTGCCCAGCCAGAACAAAATAGACAAACACCAATACGATAATGAAAATATAGATGGCTTCGTTTCCGCGTCTGGTTTCATCATAAGAAAGCGCAGCCCAGTCGATATCAAATCCATTGGGCAATTCTTTGGCGGCAACTTCTTGAACTGCTTTGATGGCCTCACCGCTGCTAAAGCCTGTAGCCGGCCCGCCTCTGATGGCGGCTGTGTTGTACATGTTGTACCGATTGATTTCGTTGGCACCTTGTTTCTTTTTTATTTTCATAAAAGCAGAAAACGGAACCATCTCATCGCGATCGTTTTTCACCCACAGGTTCAACACATCGGTTGGAAGTTTTCGGTATTCGGGTGCGGCTTGCACAAACACTTTAAAGAAGCGTTGGTATTTAATAAAGCCGAGCTCGTACGTGCTGCCTACAAAAATGGAAAGTGTATTCATCGCGTTGCCAATGGAAACTCCTTTTTGCATGGCCAATTCGTTATCGATCTCAATCTCGTATTGCGGATAGTTGGCACTGAAGAACGTGAACAAGCCAGTGATCTCTTTGCGCTTTCTTAGTTCATTCATAAAATCGTTCGTCACTTTTTCCAACTGCAGGTAATCGCCACTATTGGTTTTGTCTAACAACTGCAAAGCAAAACCACCAGCAGCCCCAAAGCCGGGCACTGCGGGTGGATCGAAAAACTCGATGGTCGCCCCGGGAAGAGCTTTTGCCTTTTGTTCTAATTCAACGATGATTTCGCTCACGGTATGCTCGCGTTCATTCCATGGTTTTAAATTGATCAAACAAGTGCCGGCATTTGATCCGCGCCCTTCGGTGAGCACTTCATAACCAGCGATGGATGAAACCGATTTTACACCTTCTACTTTATTAATGATGTCAACTAATTTATTCGATAAGTCGTTGGTCCTTTCGAGTGTAGACCCTGGGGGAGTTTGAATGATCGCGTAAAGCATTCCTTGGTCTTCGCTTGGAATAAAACCCGTGGGCAGGTTGTTGGCGATTCCAAAAATGCCGAATGCAAAAACAATGAACAATCCTACGGTGATTAATCTTCGGTGGGCAATCAAGCGCAACAGCCACACATATTTTCCTGTAAGTTTTTCAAATAGGTTATTGAACCCATCGAGGAACCGGTTCAGCCAAGTTTTCTTTCTGGGTTTTCCGTGAGTGTTCTTCAAGATCATTGCACAAAGCACTGGCGTAACAGTGAGTGCCACAATACCCGAAAGAACAATGGAGCTGGTCATGGTAATGGAAAACTGCCGATAGAATGTGCCCACGGGGCCAGACATAAATGATACGGGAATAAACACCGACACCATGAGCAACGTGATGGCGATTACAGCTCCGCTGATTTCGCCAATCACTTTTTTTACTGCGTTGTAAGGCGAGAGATGTTCTTCGGCCATCTTGGTATGCACCGCTTCCACAACCACAATCGCATCGTCTACCACGATACCGATTGCCAAGACCAAGGCAAATAACGTGATCATGTTAATGGTGAGCCCGAAGAGTTGCATAAAAAAGAATGCACCGATCAGCGAGATGGGAACAGCGAGCGTGGGGATGAGTGTGGAGCGCCAGTCGCCAAGGAAAATAAATACAACCAACGCGACTAATATAAATGCATCTCTCAACGTATGAATCACATTTTCGATGGAGGCATCGAGGAAATTGGAAACATCATAACTGATTTCGTAATCCATTCCCGGAGGGAAAGTTTTTTTTAACTCTTCTAATTTTTCTTTTACTTTTTCAATCACCGCGCTTGCGTTGCTGCCATAGGTTTGTTTCAGCACCAAAGCTGCCGAAGGATAGCCGTTGAGGTTAGAATAAATATCGTAATACTCACTGCCCAGCGTAACCGTGGCCACATCTTTCAGGCGAAGGATTTCTCCTTTGGGGTTGGCTTTCAGAATTACATTTTCATATTGTTTCGGATCGCTGAAGCGATCGCTGTAAGCCAAAACATATTCCAATGCCTCGGCACGCTCGCTGTCTCCTCGGCCTATCCTTCCTGGTTTTCCAATAATACTTTGACTGCTCAATGCTTCCATCACATCGTCTGGAGAAATTTTGTAGGCGCGCATGCGGTCGGGGTTTAGCCACACCCGCATGGCATATTGGCGGCTGCCCAATATTCTCACTTGCCCAATGCCATTGATGCGTTGCAACTCGGGCACCATATTAACGCCCGCATAGTTGAACAAGAATTTCATGTTGGCATTCTTATCCTTGCTGTAAAGATTTACATACATGAGCATGCTGGGAATCACCGGTGTGATGATCACCCCTTCGCGTTGCACTAATGTCGGTAGCCGGTTGGTTACTTGCTGCACGCGGTTAGACACTTGCACCAAGGCTTGGTTGATGTCGGTGCCGGGATTAAAGATGACTTGGATATTTGCTTCGCCTGCACTGGTGGCATCAGAGGTCATGTAGCGCATGCCCCACGCACCATTGATGGATTGCTCTAACGGAATGATCACCGATTCGGCAAGCGACTTTGCACTTGCCCCGGGATACGAGGCGCTTACCATCACCACCGGAGGCGCAACTTCTGGAAACTGTGAAGTGGGTAGTGTTTTGATAGCCAACACCCCTACAAACAAAATCACAAGCGAGGTGACGATGGCCAGCACGGGCCTATGAATAAATTTGCTGAACATTTTCTTTTTGTCTTTTATCTAATGTCTAAAATCTCAAGTCTTACGTCTTATGTCTTGCTACTTATCTACTCCACATACACCTTCAAGTGAGCAATCACAACTTTCGGATCGTGGTATTCATATTCTTGCAGCGTATCATTTTCTTTCACTTTGCGAATGCCTTCAAGCACGATGCGTTCGCTCTCTAATAGCCCATCTTTGATAATGTATAAGTCGGGCATCTCAGCGGCAATGGTGACTTCTCGTTGGTGCACTACTTTATCTTTGTCTACTACAAAAACATATTTCTTTTCAAGGATTTCAAAAGTTGCCTTCTGCGGAATGATGAGAACGTTTTTCAATGGAGTAATCATTTGTACGTTTCCTGTTTCGCCATGTCGCAGCAATCCTTTTGGGTTGAGGAAGGTGGCACGGAAAGCAATGTTTCCGGTTTCGTTATTAAAGTCGGCTTCAATAGTTTGAACCACTCCGGTATAATCAAACATCAGGTTGTTCGCCATCAACAAGTTTACCTTCATCAGGCTGTCTTTTTTTTCACTCATTCTAAAATTGAGGTATTCGGCTTCGGGCACATTGAAGTACACCCACATCTTACTGTTATCAGACATGGTGGTGAGCAAGTCGCCTTCATTGACAAGGCTACCGAGCCGCACCTGAAAGCGATCCATGATGCCATCAAACGGAGCCCTGATTTCGGTGAACCCCAAATGAACTTGTGCCAATGATACTTCGGCTTTGGCTTTGTCAAATTTTGCTTTGGCCAAGCCCAGTTCATTGGGCGACACCACATTGCTATCGGCCAGCGATTTGGTGGTTAGAAATTCAATCTCGGCAAACTTGGCTTCGGCTTCGGCTTTTTGCAGTTCGGCTTTGTACATCATCGGCATGACCTGAAACATCATTTGCCCTTGCCGCACAAACTTCCCTTCGTCAACAAAAATGGTTTGCAGATATCCTTTTTCTAATGCCCTCACTTCAATATGTTGGATGGCGCGGATTTGGCACACATAATCGCGGATCACCAACGTGTCTTTTCGCATGGGGCTCGTTACCGAGAACTTGAATCCCTCTTCTTTGTCTTCTGTTTTTGACGAACAGCTTGCCCAACTCAACGAAGCACATAGGCTGACGAACATGAAAATTCTATTCATATGATTTTTTTTTGTAGCGCGTTGGTGATGATGATTTGTTGAAAATGAAAAATTGGATTGGCCTATTTTTTTGATGCGATGGGCAATGCGAAAAAATAGCAGGCAATATGAAATTGCCTATCGGGTTTTTAGATTATAACCTGAATACGCAGCAGACCAAATACAACGACTTGGAAAGTGCAGCGTGGAGAAAAGACGGGTAGCGTGACGAGTGGCTTGCCGTTAGCCGCGAAAAATGTGCTGGCAAGTAGGAGAGGGTAGAGGCGTGCTTCTCTGAATTCTTTTTAAAGGAGACCCAGTCATCGTCTTCCTCTTCCTCTTCGGCAATATAAATGACTTCTTTATCAGCTATAGTTGGCGTGTCTGCTTGATAGTGCGTTGGCTCTTTGCTGTACGCTGCCGAAGAATAAACCGTGTTTGCTTTACATAAAGGAGCAAACAATTGACCGTACCCAATTAGCAAGAGGACAAACAGCGTAACAGGATATTTTAGAAGTGGTTTCAAAAAAACAAATATAATGGATCGGCAAACGCGAAACAGAAAATAAGGTTGTTATTCTTTAGAAGGATTTTGTTGGGTACTAGCGGCTCAGGCGAGAGACTGAGCGACTTTGAATATTTTAGACGACTTCGATTTACTCATTGGAGCAACACCGATTGCAACTGGATTAATACTTGTAACAAGAAACATTTCTGACTTCGAAAGACTTGAAGGAATTGAGGTTGAAAATTGGGGGACAGATTAACCCAATGCTTTTACCCCGGGCAATACCTTCCCTTCAAAATATTCCAGCAGTGCACCACCGCCCGTAGAAACATAACTTACTTTTTCTTCGAAGCCAAACTTGGCCACGGCTGCCGCTGAGTC
>JAYWDN010000031.1:0-40318 GCA_043780615.1 Bacteroidota bacterium
GGGTCGTGAATGCAGTGTTCATATTCTTTAACGACCGCAGCGATTTTATTTTTATCGTCAAATAAAATATCGTTGATGGTAAAGTGGCCTGGCGCATTGGGCTGTTGCACCAAGTCGCCAAGCCGCACGCCATCGCGGATGCTCACCTTGCCGCCATCGGGCTGCACTTGGCCGATCAGGATTTTGAGCAACGTGGATTTGCCCGCTCCGTTTTCGCCCACCAGCGCGATCTTGTCGCCTTGCGCTATGCCGATGGTGAGGTCTTGAAAAAGCCATCGGTCGTTGTAGGATTTAGAGAGGGATTCGGCAGAAAGGTAATTCACGTTTTAGAAAATTAGGCCGCAAAGGTAACCTTAGATTCTGGATTCTGTTAGATT
This sequence comes from Bacteroidota bacterium, assembly GCA_043780615.1. Taxonomy (GTDB): domain Bacteria; phylum Bacteroidota; class Bacteroidia; order Cytophagales; family Cyclobacteriaceae; genus ELB16-189. The sequence continues at coordinate 378 of JAYWDN010000031.1, forward strand.
CTGGAAATTGAGAACTTTGAATTCAATGTCGTTAAGTAAGAATGGTTGAACCACATAGACACAATTGGGTACCTATAAACTACTATGAGTCTATGTTCCTATTGTGGTTCAAAATTGATGGGGCTAAACGTCCAGTTGCAATCCTTAATTTTTTAATCCGTAATTTTCAAACCTTATCTTTGCCCCATGACTTCCCTCATTGCCCCCTCCATCCTTGCGGCTGATTTTGCCAACCTGCAGCGCGAAGTTGAAATGATCAACAGCAGCGAAGCCGACTGGGTGCATGTGGATGTGATGGACGGTGTGTTTGTGCCCAATATTTCGATGGGTATTCCGGTGGTGGAGGCGATCAAACGGCATTCCAAAAAACCGTTGGATGTTCATTTGATGATTGTGCATCCCGAAAAATTTGTGGAGGCATTTCATAAAGCAGGTGCCGATACCATCTCCGTCCATATCGAAGCATGCCCCCACCTGCACCGCAACATCCAGCAGATAAAAGCATTGGGATGCAAAGCCGGAGTGGCCGTGAACCCGCACACTTCAGTGCAAGGCCTGGCCGATGTAATCCACGACATTGACTTAGTTTGTTTGATGTCGGTGAACCCGGGCTTTGGCGGACAAAAATTTATCGAGCATACTTATGATAAAATAAAAGAATTGAAAGCGATGATCACGAGCCGAAAAGCAAACACATTGATCGAGATTGATGGAGGCGTGAACCAGCAAAACGCAAAACTGCTGCTGAGTGCCGGAGCAGATGTGTTGGTGGCCGGGAATTTTGTTTTCTCTTCGCCAAATCCTAAAGAGGTGATTCAGCGTTTAAAGGGAATTAATCGTTAATCGTTATCGGTTAATAGTGCTTCATTATGATTACCTATTAACCGTTAACGAACAATGAAATTAAAAATGAGGGTGATTAAATATTCCCTACTAATGATTGCGCTTGCCTCCTGCGCCCGCTCGGTCACTCGCATTGACCCGAACCAACAAGTTGATTTAAGTGGCCGATGGAACGATAGCGACTCGCGCATGGTGGCACAAAAAATGGTGACCGATCTGTTGGCCAGCGATAAGTTCAAAGAATATTCCAAGGCATTGAACAAGAAACCCGCCATTGTGGTGGGGCTTATCCGCAACAAAACCAGCGAACACATTGATGCGGATAACTATGTCAAAAAATTGGAACTGGCTATCTACAACTCCAACATAGCCGACTGGGTAGAGGCGGATGGCTTTCGCGATAAGCTACGGCAAGAGCGGGCAGAGCAACAAGACTTTGCGAGTGCTGACACGGCCTCGAAGTGGGGAAAAGAAGTGGGTGCCAACCTCATGCTCTTTGGCGAGATGACTTCGGAGACGGATGTGTATAACAAAAAACGAGTGGTCAATTATATCACCACTCTTTTTCTTACCGATATGGAAACGAACAAGCGTGTGTGGTACGGGCAAGAAGAGATCAAAAAATTTATTAAAGACTAATTCGTTGATTCGATAATGATATTAAGAAGGCTTACCCCGAATATAACGTCATTGCGAGTGCCCGCGGTGGGCATGTGCAATGGCACGAAGCAATCTCTTTTGGGATCGCTTCGCCCTCAACATTTCCCGCGCGGGTGTCTGCCTTTGCCGAAGCGGTTGCGCGCAGGCAGGCTTGCGATGACATCAAACCTGAAATCTTGAAACGATTTTTTTCTATACTCCTAATCTTGGTCGCTTCTTCCTGCGCCACCTACTATCAATCCAACTTTACTTTTAATCAAGAGTTTGAAAACGGCCAGCTTGATAAAGCCTATAAAACCCTACAACAGCACTCGTCACAAGCGCACGGCAAAAAAGAATTTCTGTATTTCGTCAACAATGGTTTAGTGCTCTCGATGATGGGCCGCTATGCCGATAGCAACGATTTTTTTGAGAAAGCTTTTTTGTTTGGCGAAGACTATCGCACCAACTACCTGAACGAGGCGGCATCGTACCTCACCAACCCCAACTTCACTTCGTACAAAGGTGAAGATCACGAACATCTGCTGCTGTTGTACTACAAGGCATTGAATTATTTGAAACTAAACCAAACCGATGATGCGCTCGTGGAAATCCGCAGGCTCAACATCCGCCTGCAACAACTGTCTGATCGTTACCAGTCCACGCAAAAATATGAACACGATGGATTCATCAATATACTAATGGGCATCACCTACGAGGTGGACAAAGATTACAATAACGCCTTTATTGCTTACCGCAATGCACTTGCTATTTACAACGATGATTATCAACAACTGTTTGGCGTGTACGCGCCACCGCAATTAAAAGAAGATTTGTTGCGCACCGCTTGGCTCAGCGGATTGAAAAATGAATTTGAAACGTATAAGGCATCGTTGCAAATGCCCGACTACGTTTACAAACCAAACGAAGGAGGCGAGCTTGTTTTCTTTTGGCACAACGGCTTGGCTCCTGTGAAAACCGAATGGGGCGTAGATTTTGTCATCAGCCGGCAAGGAGGCTTTGTTTATTTTACCAACGAGCAGCTCGGGCTTAGCTTTCCTTTCAGTATGGAGGGCTACAGTGAAAAGCAGACAAATGGGTTGGCAAACCTAGACGTTTTCAGAGTGGCATTTCCGAAATACATAGAGCGGCTGCCTTATTATTCACGCGCCACCATCAGCATCCATGGCGATGCGTTGTCTTTGCAGTTGATCGAAGACGTAAACAAAATTGCCTTCAAATGTTTGCAAGAGCGCATGGGGCATGAGTTTGCCAAAGCCTTGCTGCGCGTGGCGTTGAAAAAAGTAGAAGAATATGAAGTGAAGAAACAAGACCGCACGCTCGGCTCGATCATTGGCGTGATCAACGCACTCACCGAAAAAGCAGACACGCGCAATTGGCAGACCTTGCCCAACAGTATTTATTATTGCCGTGTGCCCATGAACGAAGGCCAAAGCACGCTCACCTTCAACACCAAAACCCCTGATGGAAAAACAACCGAACACCCGTACACCTACACGGTAAAAAAAGGGCAGATACTATTTCACACTTTTTCATCGTTAGAGAGCAACTATCCAAGCTACGGAAGTTACTAAGATGACGACACTAATAATTTTGACGTCATCGCGAGCCCCAGGGCATCCCTTTGGACAAAGACGTTTACAATTTAAGATTATTGAATAACTTCTTATCCCTATCTTTAGCGTCAAAAAAATAAGTTCTGATACGGCTACTCAAATTTATTGTCATCGCTTTGGCCATGTTGCCAATCACATTGTCGGCCCAAGACAAGGGCAAGTCGTCCATTCCACTCGACCATTTTTATGCAACACCACGGCAAGGGTCAAATTTTTTCAGGAGAGCTTTGCGCAATTTTCATTTTGGTGTTTACACCGGCTATTCAAGAACTTATTTTAATAATCAGCTAAGCGGCTTTGGTGTTTACCAAGCTCCCGGCAGCATGCCCGAACTTTTTGCAGGCACTCCGGCCACGCGCATTACCAACTGGGTGAACAACCCCGGCACAGATACTTCCGCGCCCGGCAGCTATGTGGTAGCCAACCCTGGCACTGCCAACCTCGGCTTCAAAGGCCATGCCCTCAACATCCCGCTGGCGCTCACCGTGCATTATGAATTTAGCCGCTATCGGATTGGCGGAGGATACTCGTACGAACTGATGAGCATTGGCGCGCTCCACTCAAAAATATTGAGCGATAAGATCAGCGATATGAAACCCACCAGTGCCACTGGCTTTGTGAGGAAATATTGGGGCATGGCGGGCGTTTCGTTTTACCGATGGAACGATTATTTATTGACAGGCGATGTGCAAGTGGGCGATTATAAATTGAAGACCAACTACAACACCGGGCAGACCACCACCAGCATTTATTTTAACTTGGGCGTGACCATCGAGCGCGACCTTTCGGAATATTTCAAAGTGTTTGCACGGCCATCGTATGAAATAAAAAGTTACGACCTCGCCACACCGGGCGGCCCGGCCATCCACTACAACATCAATGCACTCCAAGTGAATGTGGGCTTCACCTATTCCATCCCCGAATTGCGCAAGTGTTTTTTAAAAGAGTGCCATGCACAAGTGAACCACGCGCACGGCAACCGCGAGTACCGCAGCCGCAGGCATGCCATCTATAAAAAACAAAACCCTGGCTATGGCGAAAACGACCCGGTGTTGATCAAGTACAAAGGAAAAAACAAGAGTAAAATTAATCCGTATTGAAAATTTAAAATTCAAGATTGAAAAAATTGAAATATTAAACTTTGTAATTCGTAATCCGTAATTCTTAATTTACCTTGAGCTACCTAACCTTAGACCCTAAAGAAACCCCTACGCCAAAACTGCAAGCGTATCTTCAAGGCGCAATTGCACCGAGGCCTATTGCCTTTGCGAGCACGGTAGATAAAAACGGAATGGTTAATCTTAGCCCGTTCAGCTTTTTTAATTTGTTTAGTACTAATCCTCCCATTCTTATTTTTTCTCCATCCAGAAGAGTACGTGATAATACAACGAAGCATTCGCTTGAAAATGTTTTGGAGGTGCCCGAAGTGGTGGTCAACATTGTTAGCTATGCCATGGTGGAGCAAGCCTCATTGGCGAGTTGCGAATATCCAAAAGGTGTGAATGAATTTGTAAAAGCGGGATTTACAGAATTGCCTTCTGTGAAAGTGAAGCCACCTCGCGTGGCGGAATCGCCTGCCTCCTTTGAATGCAAAGTCAATCAAGTGATCGTGCTGGGCAACGAAGGTGGTGCTGGCAATTTGATTGTGTGTGAAATTTTGTTGGCGCATTTTAAAAATGAAACGCTTGATGCAGAGGGAAAGATTGATCCACAAAAATTAGATGCCGTGGCGCGCATGGGTGGAGATTTTTATTGCCGTGCGCATGGCGAAAATATTTTTACGGTACCTAAGCCAAACACGCACCTCGGCATTGGCTTCGATCAGCTGCCCGAAAAAATCCGCAACAGTAAAATCCTTTCGGGAAATGATTTGGCACGATTGGCCAACATTGACAAATTGCCAAGTATGGAGAGCGATGCAAATACAGGCACTCGCAGTGAAGAAGATCAACATCGCTTGGCTAAGAAATTATTGAAAAATGGAAAAGTGGATGAAGCGTGGAGGATTCTCCTAACTCCTAACTCCTAAATTCTATTTTCTAATTTCTATACATCACTGCCTTCACTGCTTTCACCGTGCGTTCTACATTGGGCAATATCGCATCGATCAACGTAGGAGCGTAGGGCAGGGGCACATCCAAACTATTGATCCGATGGATGGGCGCATCTAAATAATCGAACGCATGTTTTTGAATGTGGTAGGTGATCTCAGATGAAATTGCGGCAAGCGGCCATGCTTCTTCAATGATCACCAGACGATTGGTTTTTTTCACCGACTCCACCACCGTGGCATAATCGATTGGCCGCACCGAGCGCAGGTCGATCACTTCAGCCGAGATGCCTTCCTTTTCCAACTCTTGCGCAGCCGCCAGCGTCACTTTCATAATTTTTCCAAACGACACGAGCGTTACATCCGTGCCGCTCCGCTTGATGTCGGCTTGGCCAATGGGGATCAAATATTCTTCCGTGGGCACTTCGCCTTTGTCGCCATACATCAATTCGCTTTCCATAAAGATGACCGGGTCGTCATCGCGGATAGCGGATTTCAAAAGACCTTTGGCATCGTAGGGCGTGAAGGGCACCACCACTTTCAAACCGGGCGTGTTGGCAAACCAGTTTTCAAAATTTTGCGAATGTTGTGAACTCAACATGCCAGCGTTGCCCGTGGGGCCACGAAAAACAATTGGTATGTTGAACTGCCCGCCCGACATGGAGAGCATTTTGGCTGCTGAGTTGATCACCTGATCAATCGCCACCAACGAAAAGTTGAACGTCATAAATTCTACGATCGGGCGGATGCCGTTCATGGCTGCACCCACACCCACGCCAGCAAATCCAAGCTCAGCAATGGGCGTGTCGATCACACGGCTTGGCCCGAACTCATCGAGCATGCCCTGGCTCACTTTGTAGGCGCCATTGTACTCGGCCACTTCTTCGCCTATCAACAGCACACGCGGATCCCTGCGCATCTCTTCGTTCATCGCTTCACGCAATGCTTCGCGGTATTGGATTTCTCTCATGTCAGAATTAATTGTGAATTAAGAATGTCATTTCAATGTCCGTAAAAATAATACCCAGTTCATCAATAAAAAAGCCCCGGCTTTACAGTCGGGGCTTTCGTGGATTTCTTAAAGAACCATTATTTCAGTGCGTTGCGGAACGCATCGGTGGTATTGAACTTAGTGAATTCAAGATCGGTCAATGCTTTTTCTTTCAAGCTTGGGTCGATCTTCACAGCGCTGGTCAAGTTGCTTACCACGGCATCGCCACTGCCCGTGCGCGCGGCTGCTACGGCTGCACCGTAGTAGGCGATTGCATAGTTGGCATTTTTGCGGGTAGCCTCGGCAAACGATGTGCCTGCATTGCTGTTGTCTTTGTTGAGCAATTGCGCCAAGCCTTTGTTGAACAAGTTCACGTCCGTATCTGATGATGAAGAAGTAGAACGAACGGCATCACTATATTTTGCTTTGTAGATTTCGCAAGCACCTTTCACGCCATTCACTCCACGGGTCACATCGTTGTTGGCACCGTTCAATGCTTTGGCAGCATAGCTGTAAGACTTATAAGGGTTGCCTTTCATCAGCGTGATGGAGGCCAAGTTGGCCAATACTTCTGGAGTTTCTTTCAACTTCGCTGCGATGTCTAATTGTGTAGCTGCTTTGTCGGCAAGCTCAGAAGTTTTTGCAGGGTTTTCGATTATCATTTGAAGATAGGTGGCAGCCAAGTTATTGTTGGCGTTCCAGTTGCTGCCCTTCTTAGTAGCGGCTTCGTAGATGGCAGCCTTCTCGTCCAATGAAGGAGTGAGGGTAGCCGAGTACATCAATTCTTCAAACGTGAGGGCTTCTGCACCCACTTCGCCTTTGGTGATCTGCTTTGCCAATACCGACATTTCTGCATCGGTCTTCTTGGCTTTAACGGTCAGGATTTCAGTTTTTGCGGCACGCAAGCCTGGGTACACATCTTTGAAAACTTTGTTGTAGGTCTTCAATTTTTTCAAGGCTTTCTCTTGGTCTTCAAAAGAACCACCTGCGGCTATGGCGTTCATGTATTCCGATTTCTCATCGGCAGCGATGCCTTCGTAAGCAGCCAAGGCTACTTTAAAGCCAGACCAATCGTCAACCACAGGCTTCAAAATAAATTTGATGTCAGCGGCTACGCCTTGGTAGTCATATTTTTTCATTTGCTCGCGATAGAATTTTTCGATCACCGCAGCACGCTCTTCGGAGAGTTTGCTGTTGATGCGTTCCAAACCTTCGGGCGAGTGGGTACCCGTGATGGTCACCGTCTTGGTAATGTTTTTAGAGGCGATGAAAGCATCCAATTGTTTTCCTTTTTCGGCTTTCACTTCGGAGGGGCGCAATACGGATTTGCCACGCTCGAAATTAAAATCAGGAATGGTCACAGGGACGAGTTCTTCTTGGTTGTTGTAACCATGATCCGCGAAAGCGGCATAGTACGAGTTTTGTACCAACTTAGAAGTAGTGATGATACCAGTTGCCAATGGCAAGCGGGGGGTAGTCTTTGACTTGGGCCCTTTAGAAGCAACGCCTTGAACCTCTACCGTGCCCACTTTGTAGGCCTCTTTGTAAGGGAACATGAACGCCTTCGATACAGGGGTCTGTTCAGTTTTGCTATTAGGATAATCTTCGGCCTTGAGCGGTACAGCAGGCAGGGCAAGTTCGCTATCGCCATACTTGTAGAAAGTATTCAGCGTATAGACGGTTCCTTTCTTCAACAACTTCACTGGCAGGTTGCCCGACAAGTCGAAGTTCACAGTGTCTTTGTGTACTTCAATTGGGTTGGGCTTCACTTCCAGTTTTTGTTCTTTGGCTAATTTGATCATCTGTGGAAGGGTGCAGCCGGTAACGGCCATTGACCCGATGATTGCCAGGGAGTAAACTATTTTTCTCATGGAATTTGGTTTTAAAAACTATTTTATGGAGTCGCAAATGTACTGTTTATCGTCATTTTGTTGCAATGATAACTAAAAAAATAAGAATCTACTTCTATCAGAGCCGCTGACCCTTGCTTATATTTGCCAATTGAAAAATAAGGCGGTGAACTGCCTTTAGGTTAGGTGAACGGGTACGATAAACGGCTCTTGGCCACGTTTTTATGGACTTCGTGAAGCGGATACAACTTTTTTTTGAAGAACATGCCTTTGGGGTGTGCACTTACCTGGGCGAAAAACTTGGTGTGGCCTCTTCGTCCATCCGGTTATTTTTTATTTACGCCTCGTTCCTTACCCTCGGCTCTCCGGTGATCCTCTACCTGTCGCTGGCCTTTGTGCTGAACATGCGTGCGCACTTGCGCAAGCGCAGCACTATCTGGGATTTTTAAAACTTTAAATCCCTCGAGGATTTTTTCTTGAAAAGGAAATAATCAAAAACGATCAGGCCGCTATAAACTTTTCCTGCTTTAAAATTTTTCATTTGCCGTGCCACTATCGTGCGTTTTTTTATTTCGTGGCCGAACCTTCTCATAAAACTCAAGTGGGCAATGATCACCGCCTTGGCGTGAATGCCTGACCCCGAGACAAGAAAATGGAGTGCAGCCGCCCAGTCTAACAAAATCCTTAACGGGAATTTCCATGCCAACGAAGTGATGCGTTGGTGCTTGACCAACAAACTCAACCCATTGCGAAAGTTGAGGTAGGTCTTGCGCGGATTAGAAACAGAGAGCGTGCCGCCCCCCACATGATAAACGGTGCTTTGCCCTTGATAGAAGATGGAGTAGCCCGCGCGGCCAAGTTTCCAGCACAAGTCGATCTCTTCCATGTGCGCAAAAAAATCTTCATCCAAGCCGCCCATCTCGTGGTAGCGGTTGGCCCGCACAAAAAAGCATGCACCCGATGCCCAAAAAATTTCTGTGGTGTCGTTGTACTGGCCGATGTCTTCTTCGATGGAATCGAACACGCGGCCTCGGCAAAACGGATAGCCGAGCACATCGATTTGCCCACCGGCCGCCCCGGCATATTCAAATTTATTTTTATGGCGATGCGAAAGTATTTTTGGTTGCGCGGCAGCAATGGCTGGTTTTTTTTCCATCATGTCGATGACGGGATTTAACCAGCCGGGTGTTACCTCCACATCCGAATTGAGCAACACATAATATTTTGCTTGCACGTGTTTGAGCACGGTGTTGTAGCCTCCGCAAAAGCCTTTGTTCGAGGGTAGCGCGATCACCTCAACGGCAGGAAAATTCTGTTTGACAAATTCTGCCGATTGATCGGTAGAGCCGTTGTCGGCCACTATAATTTTTGCTTCGCCACTAAAGTTTACCACCGATGGCAAAAACTGTTGCAGAAAATGTTTTCCGTTGAAGTTGAGGATGACAACCGCTACGGTGCTCATCCCAGCATGCTGCTAAGATCCATGCCCGGAATATTGGGCAGCAATCCATCGGTCGATTTTTTTAATTGCTCGCGGGCTTGAGCTTCGGCACTGTCGTTTGCTTTGTTCACCGCTGCGATCACCAGATCTTGAACGATGGTTTTATCTTCGGTTTTTAATATGGAAGGGTCAATGTCCAGTGCGATCAGTTGTCGTTTGCCGTTCACCGTTGCTGTCACCATGCCACCGCCCGATTCGCCTTCTACTTTCAGCAACACCAATTTATCCTGTGCTTCTTTTAAGCGGGCTTGCACTTCCTTCATCTTGCCCATCATATTCATCATATCAAACATGGCTTCGCTATTTTATCAAGTGCGAAATTACTATTAATGTCGGATACTCGATACTGGAAAAAAGAGACTGGATTCTGGAATAGATTACTTTCTGATCAGCACCACCGTGCCCGATTTTTTGAACGAGTTCCCGTTTAGGTCGGTGCCTTTGGCAGACCAAACGTAAGAGGCATCGGGCATGTTGCCGCCATCGCGCCTGCCGTCCCACGCTTCGTTTTTCTCTGAATAAAAAACAAGCGAGCCCCATCGATCAAAAATTTCAATCTCCATTTTGGAAATGAAGTGGCCTCGCACAAAAAAAGTTTTGTTCACCGATGTTTTGCTTTCGGGATTGAAGGCCGTGGGCGAAAAAAGATTGATGTTCTTCACAATTTTTATTTCGTTGGAAACAGAAATACTGACGCCCGATTCGTTGGCATAGGCGGTGATTTTATAAAACACCACTTGGTTGACGAGGTCCTGTTGGCTATCGGTGTAAGTGGTGTCGGTAGCCGCATTGATGGTTTGCAATAGTTGTCCTTGCTGGTTGAATTTTTGGATGACATAATTGTTCACGCCAAGGTTCCACCCTTTGTACCCCGACCAAAGCAAGGTCACATCGTTTGTGTCATCCAACATACCGCTCAACCAAATAGAACAAGACGGTTTTCCTTGTAGGCTGGCGTTGTCGCAAAGGTCGGTGTAGTTGATACGGTAACAGTTCCCTTGTGCGTACGCGGCATCTGTAAATTGTGTAGCGGTAGTGTTGTTCAGCAAAACATAAGCACTCTTGTTTTGCGATCTGAAAATAGAGTACCCTGCGGCTGTGAACGCTGGGTCTTGCAGCCACACCAAATCAACTTGCGAATTATTGTTCACCACCGCACTGGTGTTGTTGATTGCTGTAGGCGTAGCGGTCAAAAATGCATCCACACATTTTTGCAACGATGTGCTCGTGGCCCCGCCCACATAGCGACTCACCAATTGGTAGCAGTAGTTGGTTTTGCAAACCACCGCGTTGTCGTTATACAATGTGGACGATCCCGGTAAGGTGGTAAGCAAACTGTTGTTTCGGTTCACTTGAATGTTGGCGATGCCCGTGCTTGACGTTTGCCAAGCCAGTTGGTCAACACCACTGGCGGTGGTCACATTAAAATTGTGACTGCACACGGGCACTGAATACGTGTTGGCATTAGCGCACGGATCGAACGAACTGAGGCGGAAGCAATAATAGTTTTTATCAACCGCAAGGTTGGGAGCAGTCAATGCACTGACGTTGTAAAGCGTTTGATACAATTGAAAATTGGAAGAATTGTTAAAGGCAATCTCGGTGTGATATTGAATGTTGGTTTGCGGTGTGAACGCCAGTTGCAACGTGGCTGCATCAGTCGCAAGCAATGTATTTATTGAAGGGAATGGAAGTGTAGGTAAAGCGGTGAAGGGTTGTGAATTTATAGTACAGTTGTTGGCGGCATTCAATTTTTTTCCTTGCACTTTAATGTTGGTGCTAACAGGCGCGCCATAGTTGAACGTAGCAATTTGATTATTCCCGGAAGGGATAACGGTATCGATGATGCCGTCATTATTGAAATCGATGGCGTACGTATCATACGTTTTGTCGGTGATGTTGATCGAGACTTTTGATCCGGCACAAGAATAAATTTCAAAAGAGGGCGATACGTTGGGATCCACGGTGATCATAATGTCGTCTATCCCGATGCTTTGGTAAAGCACGGAAAGCTTATAGGTACCAGGGGTGTTGTAGGTGAACGTAAACAAATTTGTTGGCGGGCTGGGGTTGTTACCTAAGTAATCCATCAAGCAGGGCTTGCCTCCGGCACACTCGCCCACCGTGATCAGATTCGCGTTAGTGATGTTCATAGTGAATGGCGCGCAACCCCTGATTTGATCTACTTTAAAACGACCCAAGCGACTCGTGTATTGAGCTTGCGCCAACAACGCAAAAAATAGAAATAAAATAAAAAGAGAAAACTGTTTCACGCTTAGTCCTATCGTTTATTCGTTTGCTGGTTATTGATATTTTTAATGGTGTCACCAACTACATACCAGATGACAACTGACTCCTCTCAAGATTAAATTCTTTCAAAAATCGTTCTGCCTTCATCAAATCATTGTGCAGCAAACGGTCTGTTTCTATAAACGGAACTTGCTCACGAAAAGTATCTACCATCTTCTCCAAGTATGGAGAGGTTTTTAATGGCCTGCGAAATTGAAGTGCCTGTGCTGCCGTCATCAATTCAATGGCAAGGATCGAATAAATATTGTTCACCACTTGGTATGCTTTGGTGGCTGCATTGGCGCCCATGCTCACATGGTCTTCTTGCCCGTTGCTCGATACAATGGAGTCAACAGAGGCGGGTGTGCAGAGTTGTTTGTTTTGGCTCACGAGCGAAGCGGCAGTGTATTGGGGTATCATCAAGCCCGAATTGATACCGGGGTTGGCCACAAGGTAATTCGGCAGATTGCGTGCGCCCGAAATTAATTGGTACGTTCTGCGCTCTGAAATATTTCCAATTTCGGCCATCGCAATGGCGAGGAAATCCAGTGCCAAAGCGAGCGGCTGCCCATGAAAATTTCCGGCCGAGATAATTTTGTCTTCTTCCGCAAAAATATTTGGGTTGTCGGTCACGCTGTTGATTTCGATGAGGAACGTTTGCGCCACAAACTGCACGGCATCATCGCTGGCACCGTGCACTTGCGGCATGCAGCGAAACGAGTAAGGGTCTTGAACGTGTTTTTTGTTTTGAGCGATGAGAGCACTGCCTTGCACTATCCTTTTTATTTCTGAAGCTACTTTCAGTTGGCCTGAATGCGGACGAATGCGATGAACACTTTCGTCAAAGGCTTCGATGCGCCCATCGAACACATCGAGCGAAAGTGCCCCGATGATGTTGGCCCACGCCAACAACCGTTGTGCATGCAGTGTGCACCAAGTTCCGTAAGCACCCATAAACTGTGTGCCGTTGAGCAAGGCCAGTCCTTCTTTTGATTTGAGTTGGATTTTTTTCCAGCCCAATTTTTTTAACACCTCTGCGCTTGCACAATTTTTATTTTGATAATGCACTTCGCCCATGCCGATCAGGGGCAGTGCCAGATGCGCCAGCGGAGCAAGGTCGCCCGAAGCGCCCAACGAGCCCATCTCATAAATGCGTGGCAAAATAGTTGAGTTGAACATCGCCACAAGCCGCTCTACGGTTTCTACTTGCACCCCTGAGTAGCCATAGGCAAGCGATTGTATTTTTAAAAACAGCATGAGCCGCACTATTTCGTGTGGCACTTCTGCGCCCATGCCGCAGGCGTGCGACATTACCAAGTTTTCTTGAAGTTTTTCAAGCTGGTCTTTCGGAATGTTTTTGTCGTAGAGCGAGCCGAAGCCCGTGTTGATGCCGTAGATCGGTGCTGACGAATTTTCAATTTTTTGATCCAGGTATTCGCGACAGCGTTGGATTTTGTTGAGGGAACCGGGCGACAAAGTCAGTTGTGAATTGCTATGCACGATAAGTTGAATATCTACAAGAGATAATTTTTTAGACGAAATAGTATGCTGTAAATCCACAGTTATAATTATTTGCCCGATGTTTTTTGGTTCAGAATCTCCACAATCTCTTCGACCCTCAATTTCATTTGCTCGCCTGTGCCCATGTTCTTTAACGTAAGCATCCCCGTCTTAGTCTCTTCGGAGCCGATGACAATCACAAACGGTATTTTTTTCTTGTCGGCAAACTCCATTTGCTTTTTTATTTTTGAAAGGTCGGGATAGATTTCGCACGCGATTTCTTTTTCGCGAAGTGTTTGCGCCACTTTTAAGCCATACCGAAAACTTTCTTCGTCCAAGTGCACAATTAAAACGGTAGATGAGGCCGAGGCTTCTTTTGGAAATAGTTGCAGTTCTTCCATGGCGTCATAGATCCGGTCGATGCCGAACGAGAAGCCCACGCCCGAACTTTTTTCTTTCGCATCGAAGGCAGCCGTGAGGTTGTCGTAGCGGCCGCCACCGCTCACACTGCCGATGGCCACGTGGTTGATCTTCACCTCAAAGATGCAGCCTGTGTAGTAGCTCAGTCCGCGCGCCAGGGCAATATCAAACTCAATGTGCGCATCGGCTGCGCCAAAACTTTTGAGCAACGAGAGCACTTCGCTAAAATCGCTCAAGCCTTTTTTCCCTTTATCAGAGGAAGAGAATTTTTGTGAGAGGGAATCGATTTTTTGCTGCGTACTTCCTTTAAAATTTAAAATCTCAAAAAGAAATGAGAGACTTGCCTCGTCAAAACCTTTGGTGCGGAGCTCTTCTCTTACTTTTTCGTCACCCATCTTGTCGCGCTTGTCGATGGCCACAAACAAAGTGCCTTCATTTTCTTTTGCGCCCATCGATTCGGCCAAGCCAGACAAAATCCCGCGGTGGTTGACCTTGATGGTGTAGTCCAAAATCCCCAACGTACGAAAGGCATCGTTGATCATCAAAATTATTTCTGCTTCGCACACCAGCGAGTCGGTGCCGATCACATCGGCATCGCACTGATAAAATTCGCGGTAGCGTCCTTTCTGCGGACGATCGGCACGCCACACGGGCTGTATTTGATAACGCTTGAATGGAAAGGTGATCTCGTGGCGGTTCATCACCACATAGCGCGCGAACGGAACGGTGAGATCGTAGCGCAAACCTTTTTCGGCAATATCAAAGGATAGGAGTTTTGAGTTTCGAGTTTCGAGTTTCGAGTTTTCAACGTCTTTCAAAAAGTCGCCCGAATTCAAAATCTTAAACAACAATTGATCTCCCTCATCTCCATATTTTCCCGTAAGGGTAGAAAGGTTTTCTATGGCGGGGGTTTCCAACGGTTGGAAGCCGTAGCGTTCAAAAACTTTTTTGATCGAACCAATAATGAATTGCCGCTTGGCCATCTGTGCCGGGCCAAAATCGCGTGTGCCTTTGGGAAGGGAGACTTTATCCATGCCACAAAACTAAGCGTTATTCGCGTACGATTGCAGTTTAACGGAAAAGGCATTGCACGATAAACTGAAAAGTTGTATTCTCGCACCACAAACAAAAAACTAAATCATGAAAAAAATTATTTTGGGAGTATGCTTCTGGTCAGCATTTTTCCTTTTCTCGACAGGCGCAATGGCGCAGTTCAAAAAGGGCGACAATCTTTTGAACGTGGGCATCGGTGTCAACTCATATTATAGTGGTGGCATACCGTTGAGCGTTTCGTACGAGAAGGGTGTCACCGAAGATATTAGTGTGGGTGGAAGTTTGGATTACCTCTCGCACCACTACGGAGTTTTTGGAGCTGATTATAGGTTCACGGCTCTCTACATTGGTGCACGTGGCTCTTATCACTTCAACCGATTGCTCAATTTGAGAAATGACAAAGTAGATATTTACGCAGGGGTGGGCTTGGGCTACCGCTCTTTTTCGTGGAGCAACTATAACGGCATTAGCTTGGGCAACACGTACGGCAGCGGCCTGTTTCTGGGCATCTATGCTGGAGGGCGTTACTACTTCAGCAAAAAGGTAGGCGGATTTTTGGAGTTGGGCGCACTCGGCTCTACCAATGCGCGGTTGGGCGTGTCATTCAGGTTTTAATTGTAACAAGGCTTGACTTGCAATAACCAGAATAACCGTTATTTTTGCGGCTCGAAATTTAAAAACACAAAGCCATGTCAGTTACCCGTTTGAAAAGAAAAAACCGCAAAGACAAAGCCAAAGCTGCCCGCAGAAGGACTGACTTGAAAGTGCAAAACTTTAAGCCCGTGGCCAAGGCAGTGGACATTGAAAAGATCAAAGAAGAATTTAAAGCGAAAATGAAGAAATAATTTTTCAATTGTCAAAACAAGAGAGCCAGTGATCGAGATCACTGGCTCTCTTGTTTTAGATGATTTCAGACTGACTTAGTAGTCTGGTTTCCATTTTATTGCCAACTGCTTACTGTCAACTGCCTACTTTTATTACAATTGCCCCCGTTTCCCCAGCTCGATCACTTCCATTTTTTTAATTTCTTTTTTTGTCAATTCAAAACGGACAAGTGTTTTCATGATGTGAAATCCGTGGTTGCCGGCTGCACCGGGGTTGAGGTAAAGCATTTTGTTGAGCGCAGGATCTTTTTTGATGCGCAAGATGTGCGAGTGGCCACAGATAAAAATATCGGGAGTTTTCTCTTTCAATAATTTTTTCACGCGAGGGTTGTAGTTGGGCGGTGCACCACCGATGTGGGTCATCCAAATGGAAAAGCCCTCGCAGTCAAACCATAAATCTTCGGGCAGTTCGGTCTGCATTTTTTGGTTGTCGATGTTTCCAAAGACAGCTCGTAAGGGCTTGAATTTTTTTAAGCCCTCCATCACTTGGCCTTCGCCCATGTCGCCTGCGTGCCAGATCTCGTCCACGTCTTTAAAATGTTCAAAAACGTGAGGGTCGAGGTAGCCGTGCGTGTCGGATAGTAAGCCTACTGTCATGCGATATTTACTAATTCCAATCTAAACTTGAATTGGAATTTAGATTCCAAAGTACGGCATTCAATCGATTGAAATCATTTTTTTATCTTGCATGCCTAACCCAAAACTATGTCAAAAGTATTTTCACATACCGCCACGTACACGACCAATCACATCGAATTGAAAAGTTGGGTGCAGCAAGTTGCCGAACTGTGCAAGCCCGACAACATTCATTGGTACGATGGCTCTACTAAAGAATATAACGAACTCTGCCACCGCCTTGTAGAAAAAGGTACGTTCATCAAACTGAGCGAAGCTAAACGCCCCGGCAGCTTTGCGTGCTTCTCAGACCCCAGCGATGTGGCCCGCGTAGAAGACCGCACTTTTATTTGCAGTCGCAAGAAAGAAGATGCAGGCCCTACCAACAACTGGGAAGATCCGCGCGAGATGAAACATACGTTGAACAAACTCATCGAAGGGTGCATGGCTGGCCGCACGATGTATGTGGTGCCATTCAGCATGGGGCCGATCGGTTCGCCCATATCGCACTCCGGCATTCAAATCACCGACTCGGAATATGCCGCGGTGAACATGCACATTATGACCCGCTCGGGTGCTAAAGTGATGGAAGCACTTGGCGCTGATGGCGAATATGTAAAATGTTTGCACACCGTGGGCGCACCGCTCAAGCCCGGTCAGGCCGATGCGAAATGGCCATGCAACCCCACTACCAAATATATTGTACACTACCCCGAAGAGCGTTCGATTGTTTCGTACGGCTCGGGCTACGGTGGCAATGCCTTGATGGGAAAAAAATGTTTCGCGCTGCGCATTGCTTCGGCCATGGCCAACGAAGAAGGCTGGCTGGCCGAGCACATGCTGATCTTGGGCGTAGAAAATCCGAAGAAAGAAAAAACGTATGTGGCGGCCGCTTTCCCCAGTGCGTGTGGCAAAACAAATTTTGCCATGCTCATTCCGCCCAAGGAAATTGAAGGCTGGAAGGTGACCACCGTGGGCGATGACATTGCATGGATCAAGCCCGCAAAAGATGGCAAGCTCTACGCCATCAATCCTGAAGCCGGCTACTTTGGCGTGGCACCGGGCACCAACACCAAGAGCAACCCCAACGCGATGGAGACTATTGCGAAGAACACGATCTTCACCAACGTGGCCGTCACCGAAGATGGCGATGTATGGTGGGAGGGCATGACCAAAGAAGCACCAAAAAACTTAACGGATTGGAACGGGCAGAAGTGGGATCCCGCAGCAGGCAAGCCGGCCGCCCACCCCAATGCACGCTTCACCGCGCCCGCATCGCAGTGCCCAAGCATCGACAGCGATTGGGAAAATCCCAACGGTGTGCCGATCAGTGCTTTTATTTTTGGCGGACGGAGAAGCAACACCATCCCTTTAATTTATCAGGCACACAACTGGAACTCTGGAGTTTACCTTGCCGCCACGATGGGCTCAGAGATGACAGCCGCAGCGTTTGGCGAGATCGGAAAAGTGAGGCGCGACCCGTTTGCCATGTTGCCGTTTTGCGGTTACCACATGGGCGACTATTTCAACCACTGGCTACAGTTTGGCCGCGACATCCCCAACCCACCGCGCATCTTTGGCGTGAACTGGTTTCGCAAAGACGAAAAAGGAAATTTTTTGTGGCCGGGATTTGGCGACAACATGCGGGTGCTGAAATGGATCGTAGAAAAAGTACAAGGCAAATCCAATGCAGTAGAAAGCCCCATTGGCTGGATGCCGCACTACGAAGACATCGACTGGACGGGATTGGATTTTTCCAGACAACAGTTTGACGAGATCATGCACATCGACCGCGAGCAGTGGAAGGTGGAGTTGCTCTCGCATGCCGAACTCTTCGAGCGCATGTACGACAAGCTGCCGAAAGAATTTATTTTCATGCGCGAGCTGTTGCTCTCCAGCCTATGGCGCTCTCCTAAAAAATGGAGTGGGGGGCCGGAGATGGAGTAAAGTTGGATAACCCATTTTTTCTCCGCACTACTAGGTGGTACTAGGTTGTCATTGCGAGGAACGAAGCAATCCCCAAAAGTATTTCTTAAATAAGAGACGGCATTGTCAAGGGTCTTGTACGAAGCTGCGCAACAAAAAAAGAAACGGTAGCAATTGCGTTTTCAAAGCCCGTTGATAATGTAACTTAATACGCCTACTTTGTGGCGTTACTTTTTTTAAACTTACCTTTTGCTGCATGAGTTTTGACGAGCACCTCACCGCCATCCGCACTGGGTTTACCCCCACTTTTTGGATTGCCAACACGCTCGAAATTTTTGAACGCCTCGCCTTTTACGGATCGAAGGCAGTGCTCGCGTATTACCTCGCCAACAAAGTAGGGCTGCACGATGAGGCCGCCACGCTCACAGGTTGGTTTTCTACCGTCATATTCTCGTTGCCTATTGTGGCCGGTGTGTTTGTAGATCGCTATGGATTTAGAAAAACGTTGATGGCCTGCTTCGCTATTTTTGCGGTCGGGTATTTTTGTATTGGCCTTGCCGGGATGGAGTATGGCGCAGCACTCACGCAAGCCATCGGTGTGCGCAACTATGTGATCATTGTGCTGTTGTTGACGGCCGTTGGTGGCTCGCTCATCAAGCCCTGCATTGTGGGCACGGTGGCAAACACTTCCAAGCCCGACTCGAAAGCGTTGGGCTTTTCAATTTATTATACGTTTGTAAATTTGGGCGGGTCGCTCGGCCCCATCGTTGCCTTGAGCATCCGCAAAGAGTGGGGCATCGAGTACGTGTTCATCATGTCGTCCATCACATCGGCACTTCTTTTTGTTGGTGCTTTTTTATTTTTTAAAGAGGTAGAGACATCGGGCGAAGAAGAGAAACGCACCTTTGGCAAAGTGTTTCAAGACATGTTGCTGGTGTTTAAAAATATAAAGTTCATCAGCTTCCTGATTATCTTCTCAGGCTTTTGGTTGATGTTTTGGCAAATATTTTACTTGCTGCCGTTTTACGCCACCGAGGTGCTCAAGTTTGAGAACTTTGAAATCATGGAATCGCTCGATGCACTGGCGGTGATTATCCTCACGGTGCCAATAGCTGCGTTGCTTAAAAAATGGAAACCTATTGACGCGATGTTGTTGGGTTTTGTTTTTGCTAGCTTGTCGTGGCTCATCATTGGCGCAATAGGCACTACGGCATTTGTTATTGTTGGTGTTTTTCTTCTCGGCTTGGGCGATGCCACCCAATCACCACGCTTTTATGAGTACGTGGGTTCGTTGGCCCCCAAAAATCAAGTAGGCACGTTTATGGGCTTTGCTTTTTTGCCAGTAGCCATCGGCTCGTTTACGGCAGGCTACTTGGCCGACTGGCTACGAATTACTTTTATGCAAACCAACCCTGCTATGATGTGGTTTGTGCTTGCAGGCGTAGGGGCAGCATCGACTGTGCTCATCATTCTTCACCACATTGTATTCGCGAAGTCAACTGAAAAATAAATTTCAAATTCTAATTTATGTCTGTAGGAAAAGAATTTAAACCATACATCGCGCCTGAGCAAAACGTGGCTGAGTTCACCGTGAAGTCTGTTGCGTTTGGTGTTCTGTTCGGAATAATTTTTGGTTGCTCTACCGTGTACCTCGCGCTCAAGGCGGGGCTCACCGTATCGGCTTCCATACCCATTGCGGTGATCGCCATCACGCTGGGAAGAAAATTTTTGAAGACCACCATTCTAGAAAATAATATTATTCAAACCACAGGCTCGGCTGGCGAGTCGATTGCCGCAGGGGTGGTGTTTACCTTGCCGGGATTTTTATTTCTATCGCCCGGAGAAAATGGAATCAGTGTGGGCGAAAATTATTTTAACTACCTCACCATTTTAATTCTTGCTGCCTTTGGCGGCATGCTCGGCACGCTGATGATGATCCCGCTAAGGCGATCGCTGATTGTAAAAGAGCACGGTGTGCTGCCCTATCCCGAAGGCACTGCGTGCGCATCGGTGCTGCAAGCAGGAGAGAAGGGAGGCGTGTTTGCCAAGACGGCTTTTATGGGCATGGGCATTGCACTGCTCTATGCGGTGTTGCAAAAAGTTTTTCATGTGATTGTGGAAACGCCCGCTTTCGTGACCACACAAGTAAATAAATTTTGGCCATCGGCTGCCACGCGTGCCGACATCACACCGGAATATCTTGGTGTGGGCTATGTCATCGGCCCGAAGATCAGCGGGGTGCTGGTGGCGGGCTCGGTGCTGGCGTGGTGGGCGATGATCCCACTACTCACTTCATTAGTGTCGCCCGATGTGATTGCCATTCAGTTGGTGAAGTTGGGCTACCTCATGGATATTAATTCTGCGGGTGGCCCTGGCTTATGGAATCCCGTCACGCATTCTTTCGGCAGTTATGCCGATGCCATCTATCGCGCCTACATCCGTCAGATTGGTGCTGGCGCAGTAGCGGCTGGCGGTCTGATCACGTTGATGAAAACAATTCCAACTATCGTTAGTTCATTCCGCGAAAGCATTGGTTCACTAAAAGAAAAAGGAGGAGCAAGTGTGCTGCGCACCGACCGCGATCTTTCTTTTAAAGTAGTGATCATTGGAAGTATAATTTTAGTGGCCTCCATGACTGTCCTTCCGGGGATACCGGGCGATAATTTTTTACAAAAGTTATTGATCGGATTTTTAATTATTGTCTTCGGGTTTTTCTTCGTCACGGTGGCCAGCCGTATTGTAGGCCTGGTAGGTTCAAGCAACAGTCCGATCTCCGGCATGACCATCGCTACGTTGATGGGCACGTGTTTGATTTTCACTGCCGTGGGATGGAGCGGAAAATTGTACGAGCCGCTCGCCTTGGTGGTGGGCGGCATGATCTGCATTGCTGCGGCCAATGCGGGCGGCACTTCGCAAGATTTGAAGACGGGCTATATTGTGGGCGCAACTCCGTATTACCAACAGCTCGCGTTATTTATTGGCGCGATTGTTTCATCCATTGCCATTGGCGTAGTGGTGATTACCCTGGATACCCCCACACAAGCCGAAGCAGCGCAAGGCATTGTCCACGCCATCGGTGGCGATCGTTATTCAGCACCTCAAGCAACGCTGATGGCCACGTTGGCCAAAGGGATTTTGTCGTACAACCTCGACTGGCAATTTGTGATGGTGGGCGCGTTCATTGCCGTGATGATTGAACTGTGCGGCATCAAAGCATTGGCCTTTGCAATTGGGTTGTACTTGCCCTTGTCCACCACACTTCCAATTTTTATTGGCGGTGCCATCAAAGGTATGATCGATTGGCGTGCGGAGAAAAAGAAACTTCAGATTGAAGAAGGCGACCTTGGCAGAGGCAGTCTTTTTGCTACGGGGTTGATAGCCGGTGGTGCACTGGCGGGTGTATTGATTGCCTTGCTTTCGGTGCGCGAAGAAATTTTCAATGCTCTTCAAAAAATTAGTGCCGAGCATGCACTGACCAACTTGTTGGGTAGCGGAGGATATCAAATCCTTGGTGTTGTATTCTTTGCCGGCATGGCATTGATGCTAGTGAGAACAGCGATGGAGCGATCGGAATGAGCTAATCGTTACTTACACGGTTGGCTGCCCTTCGGGCAGCACTAAAGGGCTCTTCTTTTTTGCGAGTTCTTTTTTCAGAAGGTTGATCTCTTCCGTCATGTGGCTTTCCATTATTTCATGGCCCTTGTTCAGTTCATAGAGTTTGGCATACTTGTAGAATACGTGATTGCTCACGGCCGCTGACACCATTAGCCCTTCGAAGCCATCCAAAAATCCTTTGCGAAGAAAGTAGCTGCGAAAAAAAGCAAACGATGACCTTAAAAGTATTTTTAGTACAGAGCTTTTTCTTCTTCCTTTTTGTTCTTCAGCAAAAATGTCGGAGTAGCGTTGGATCTTGCACAAAGTGTCGTAAGAGTTTTCGTAAGCCTTGTGAAGGATGTCGCCTTTTAACAGTTTTATTTTTACGTCATCGTCAAGAAATATTTTGTCGTGAGGGTTGTAGCCTTCCCATCGTCCAATCCTTCGATCCAACAATCGTATTTTTCGGTCGGGGTACCAATCGCCATGCGTGATCCATTTGCCACCGTAGGTAGATAACCTTTTCATTCGGTAGGCCGATGCCGTCCAATCCTCTTTCACCACCAATATGGATTGGGCCAGTTCGGGCGATAAGTATTCGTCAGCATCCAAGGAGAGGATGTAATCAAACGCTGCCTGCTTCACCGCGAAATTCTTTTGTTCGATGTGGGAATGAAATGCGTGCTCAATAAAACGAGCTCCTTTCGCCAAGCAAATTTGTTTGGTCAAATCTTTTGAAAAGGAATCGATGACCACAATTTCATCGGACACGGGCTTTAACGAATCGATGCACCGCCCGATATTGTTTTGCTCATTAAAAGTGATGATGACTGCGCTGATCTTTACCATTTTGTTTTCAATCATAAATTACCGTCCCTGAATTCATATAGACCCACTTCGTGGGTGAAAAGTTTAAGGGCATCTCTAAAAACCTATCTTTTTATTACCTCAACCCTTCACCCTTCTCCAGAAGAGAAGGGTACAAGGAGTTTTTAGAGATCCCCATAAATTGGTTTGTAGCCAAACTGTAATACATGCGCTAATGCTGTAAAGTGTAACTACTGCTTGGTTTTGTTTTTTAGTTTTGGGTATTGTTCAATATTTTTTTTCTCTACTAGTGCTATTCGTTTCATGGCTTCGGCAAAAGTCATGTTTAGTTTTGTTGCTTTTTCATTTATTTTAGTCATAACGATGCTGTTGAGTCAATCCATATACGGTTTATATTTTTTATTCTATGCATAGGCTTGATGTGATTTACCAGTTGTATTTTCACTCCATTCATTATTGATTGCCAACTCATTGGCAACAGGTAATGGTCTATTGAATTGACTTGACCACATGGCGCCCCGTAGCCGTTGCAATAAAAACCAAGCAGATTTTTGCGTGATCTTTAGATCTTTTGAAAGTTGAATGCTGGTCACTCTCTCTTCGGTGGTGAGTTGATAAATGGCCCCGTACCATTTCTTTAGTGGGATGGCACTGTTTTCAAAAATTGTTCCTTTCGTTACCGAAAAAGGTTTGCGGCATTTGGCGCACTTATAATTGAATGTTTTTTTGAACGTATAGACTTTGTCGTGGCTGCAATGCGGACAGGTAATGTGCCCGCCCCACCGCATCACTTCCAAATAGGCCTTGCACTTATCGGGATTATCAAAAAAATTGATCACCTCTTGTAGGCTCGAAAAATCGCTAAAGTTGCTCTGATTTTGCATTTACCCAATTTTTTGAAGGATAGATTTGGGTAAAATTAATACATAATTCTTTAAAAGTAGCAGTGCTCAGGGTTTTCTTTTCACGAGCACCTGAAGTGCCGAGCGTGAAGACTGTTCGAGGATAACTCCCTTTGTGTTTCGGTATTCGTCAAACGTTTTTTGATCATAGTTTTTGATGGTGATCAGCATGAGGCCGGTGTTGTAGAATACTTCAAAATTTTTGCTCAGCAAGCCGATCAGTTTGAGTACTCGGTTCTCAACATAATCAACGCAAAATGAAAACGTGATGGCCGAGTTTTGCATCACGTTGATGCGCATACCACTTTCACTGATAGCGCGAAAAATCAAACCCAATTGCGCCTCATCAATAAAAGTGTAGTCGGTCACTTTGCACGAAATGAGACATTGGTTTTCTTTGTGTACAATTAGTGGAGGTAAATTGTTCACATGGCACTCGTGGATTTTTGTTCCCGCAAGGTTGGGGTCAACGAAGCTTTTCACGAACAATGGAATGCCGCGAAGGGCCAACGGCTTCACGGTTTTAGGGTGAATCACCGAAGCACCGTAGTAGGTCATCTCGGCCGTCTCTTTGTAAGGAAGCTCGTCAAACACCAGCGCATGGGGCAAGCGCTTAGGGTCAGCACTCATCACGCCCGGCACATCTTTCCAGATGGTTACTGATTCCACTTTTAATGCTGAGCCAAAAATGGCGGCCGTATAATCAGAGCCTTCGCGCCCCAGCGAAACGGTTTCGTTTTTATGATTGGCGGCAATGAACCCTTGCGTGACCGCGATTTTATTTTTTAACAATGGAAGGAGTAAAGCAATATTATTTTCGGTTTCTGCCCACTGCACTTGCCCTTCGCGAAAGGTGCTGTCGGTGCGGATATATCTTCGTGAGTCGATCCATTCACTTTTAATTTTTTCTTGAACAAAATAATGCTGCACAATTTTCGATGAAATCATTTCGCCATAGCCGATCACCTGGTCATAAACAAAATCGTATTCTCCTGGTGAGGCCGCTTCTCTTTTTATTTGATCAATCGAATGGGTTAATTCTTCAAGGGCAAGCGTTGGGTTTGCCAACAATCCAACAATAATTTTTTTGTGGCTTTCTTTTAGCTCGTTCAATTCACTGTGAAAACTTTTTCCGGCTTGACCGAGCAAAATAATTTTTTCCAGTGCGTTAGTGGTTTTGCCGATGGCCGAAACAACCACTAAGAGCCCATTGGCATTGCTGCTGACGATGGCCGCAACATTTTTTATAGCCTCGGCATTTTGAAGCGAGACTCCGCCAAACTTAAATACTTTCATTCAGGCTTTGTAATTGGTTTCAATCGGTTGCATTATCTTTGCGCGAAGATAATCGTAACCCCTTAACTCCTCAAACTTTGGAAACCTCGCGCATCGCATTGCCCATCGGTACGGCCCTGGATCGGTTCATCAAAAACAATCAAGATCAATTTCAATACACCAGTGGCGAGCTTTCTCAACTGCTGCGCGATATTGCGTTGGCCTCGAAGGTGGTGAACCGCGAGATCAACAAAGCGGGGCTGATCGACATCATGGGCGCGATGGGCTCACAAAATACCGGTGGCGAGCAGCAACAAAAATTAGATGTGCTGGCCAACATCCGCTTCACGCGTGCCTTGTCGAAAGGGGGCGAAGTGTGCGCACTCATTTCTGAAGAGACCGAATCGTTTGTGGACTTGAACAACCAAGGCAAATATGTAATCGCCATCGATCCGCTGGACGGCTCTTCCAATATTGATGTGAACGTTTCTATTGGCACTATCTTTTCGGTTTACCGAAGAAAATCGGAAGTAGGCAAACCCATTACGGATGAAGATATTTTGCAAAAGGGCGAAGAGCAGGTAGCGGCCGGATATATTTTGTATGGATCTTCTACCATGTTGGTGTACACCACGGGCCACGGTGTGAACGGCTTCACGCTTGAGCTCTCGCTCGGTGAGTATGTGCTTTCGCACCCCGATATGAAAATCCCCAAGGACGGAAAAATATTTTCGATCAATGAAGGCTCTGCCAATTCGTTTTCCAATTCAGTGAGGGACTATCTCAAATTTTGTAAAGACAGCAATTACTCAGGCCGCTACATTGGTTCGTTGGTGGCCGACTTCCATCGCAACTTGCTGAAGGGCGGCATCTACATTTATCCAGCTACGGTCAAAGACACCAATGGAAAATTGCGATTGATGTACGAGTGCAACGCGCTGTCGTTTATTGCAGAGCAAGCAGGCGGCAAAGGCACTGACGGAAAGGGGAGGATTTTGGAAATTCAACCTACGAGTTTGCACCAACGCACTCCATTTTATGTGGGCTCGTCAAACATGGTAACGAAGGCAGAAGCATATTGACCGAAGCGGCTATGCACAGGCAGGCTCGTGCCAAAGGCATCCCTTTGGACAAAGACGTAAAAAACTATTTCCCGATGTAAGTTGGTTTTCTTTTTTCAACGAAAGCCTTCATGCCTTCTTTCTGATCGGCCGAGGCAAACGTGAGGTAAAAATTTTTCCGTTCGAAGGCGAGGCCTTCATCGAGCTGTGTTTCAAACGAACGGTTCACGGCTTCTTTGGCAAGCTGTACCGCCACGGGCGATTGCTGCGCAATTTCTTTTCCAAGTTGTAAGGCTTCGTGTAAGTACATTTCCACGGGCACAACTTTGCAAACCAAGCCATAGAATAGTGCTTCCTCTGCCGACAAAAACCTTCCCGTAAGGATGAGTTCCATTGCTTTTGCTTTGCCAACAGCTTTGGTGAGGCGTTGGGTGCCCCCTGCACCGGGTATCGTTCCGATTTTTATTTCCGGTTGCCCAAACTTGGCGGTCTCTGAGGCGATGATCATGTCGCACATCATCGTTAGCTCACAGCCACCACCAAGTGCAAAACCACTTACTGCCGCGATGATTGGTTTCTTTGTTTTGCGAATCATGTCCCAGGTGCTGAACTGATCGATCATCAACATGTCGATGGCGCTTTGGTCGGCCATTTGTTTGATGTCGGCACCGGCCGCGAATGCTTGATCGTTGCCGGTGAGCACAATGGCACGGACTGCATCGTTTTTGTCGAGTGACTGCAAAGCTTCGAGAAGCTCTAGCATAAGCTGGCGGTTGAGGGCGTTGAGTTCTTTGGGGCGGTTGAGTTCTACCAGCGCCACCATCGGAATTTTTTGTTCGGTTACTTTGATGAATTCCATGAGGAGTTTTTTGTTTGCAAATCTAACTGAAATGAGCCACAGATGACACAGATCAACACAGATGTCAGATTACAGTTTGAGAATTTATTACCTGTTGTTATCCTTGTAAAATCTGTGTACATCTGTGCAATCTGTGGCAAAAATTTTATTCGTATGCCTAGGCAACATCTGCCGCTCACCGTTGGCCGAGGCCATCTTTAATGAGAAGATTAAGCTGAAGGGAATGCAAAAATATTTTCAGTCCGACTCGTGTGGCACCAGTAATTACAACTTGGGTGATGATCCAGATTCGCGAACGATTCGCAGTGCAAAGAAAAACAGTATTCCGATTCATCACACTGCGCGACAATTAAACCAAACAGATTTAGAAAGCTTTGATTTGATCTTGGCAATGGACGGCAATAACCTGCGAAATATTTTGAGCCTAAGCAAACCAAAAGACACTTCAAAAATAAAACTCATGCGCACCTACGATCCGCGTGGCGCAGGCGATGTTCCCGATCCGTACCATGGAGAGGAAAAAGATTTTGATGAAGTGTTTGAAATACTTGATCGATCAGTGGATGGTTTGATAAAAGAGTTGTTGCAAAATCAATAGCCGATCCTTACTTTAGTCCCTCACCCCGTCCTTCGGACACCCTTCTCCCCGGGGAGAGGGCGGGGTGAGGGAGTCATTGAACTTACTAATTATTAAAATATTTATGAAGACTTTTCTATCAATTGCCCTACTCTTTTCTTTTTCGACTTCATTGGCACAAAAGCCCTTTGTGCCTTCTGATGTTTACAAAATAAAATCCATTTCCGATCCACAGGTTTCGCCCGATGGCAAATGGGTGGCTTATGTTCTTTCTACTCCTGATTCGGCTAAAGACAAATCCAACACGGACATTTGGATGATCAGTTGGGATGGAACTGAATCAGTGAAACTCACCGCCAGTCCCGATGGA
The DNA here is from genome assembly GCA_043780615.1 of Bacteroidota bacterium. GTDB lineage: Bacteria > Bacteroidota > Bacteroidia > Cytophagales > Cyclobacteriaceae > ELB16-189. The sequence continues at coordinate 28,042 of JAYWDN010000031.1, forward strand.
GAAAACCATCCGCGCTGGTCGCCAGATGGAAAACAGTTGACCTTCCTTTCTTCGCGCTACGAAACCAAGTCTTCACAAATCTGGAAGATGGATAGGCGTGGAGGCGAAGCAGAGAAACTCACGGAATTGAAATACAGCATCAGCGATTATGTGTGGAGCCCTGATGCTAAAAAGATTGTGCTCGTGATCCGTGATCAGGAATCCAGCGATGAAGCCGATAAAAAGAAAAGTGCAAAACCCATTGTCATAGATCGTTATCATTTCAAATCGGATGGCGATGGTTATTTGGAACGCAAGCGCGATCACCTGTATTTATTTGATGTAGAAACTAAAAAATTAGATACGCTCACACGTGGCGACTTTGATGAAAGCAATCCGACATGGTCGCCCGACAGCAAGAAAATAGTTTTTGTTAGCAATCATTCAACAGATCCTGATCGTAACAGCAACTCCGATCTTTGGGCGATGGAAGCGAAGAAGGGCGCAACGATCAAGCAACTCACGCAGTGGAAAGGCGCGGATGCCAATCCAACTTTCAGTCCCGATGGGAAATGGATTGCTTATTTGAAATCGCAGTTGACAACTTTTAGTATTTATGATCAATCGCAACTGGCAATTATCCCTGCCGATGGGGGTGAACCAAAAATCCTAAACGCTACTCTTGATCGCGATATTTCTGCTCCACGATGGTCCAATGACAGTCAATCAGTTTACACGGTTGTCGATGATGATCGAAGAAGTAACGTTACGTCCTTTGATTTGTCGGGAAATAAAAAAATTATAACATCAGGCGACCGTGTGTTTGGATCACTGCAACGCAGCACAGGCAGCAGTTGGGTGGCCACCTCCAGCGACCCAGCAACCCCTAATGAAATTTATGGAATTGAAAATGGAATTGCGCGCAGGCTCACGCACGTTCATGATGAGCTATTAAAACCAAAAGCATTGGCTTCGGTAGAGGCATTCAATTCAATAAGCAAAGACGGCACTGATGTCGGTTCGCTTTTGTTTCGTCCTTTCGGGAAATCGAAAACAGAAAAACTCCCGCTGATTTTGTGGATACACGGTGGCCCCACCGCACAAGATGATTTTGGTTTTGATTTTATACCGCAGGTTTTTGCTGCGCATGGATATGCGGTGGCCTGCGTGAACTATCGCGGCAGCAGCGGGCGAGGTCTCGCTTATAGCAAAGCCATTTCTGGTGACTGGGGCAACAAAGAAGTGTTGGATCTGATTGGCGCAGTTGATCACTTAATAAAAACAGGCGTGGTCGATCCTGATCGGCTTGCCATTGGTGGATGGAGTTATGGAGGCATCCTCACGGATTATGTCACAGCAACGGACTCGCGCTTCAAGGCCGCAGCAAGTGGCGCGGGAAGTGCGCTGCAACTTTCCTTGTACGGCTCCGACCAGTATGTGTTGCAATACGAAAACGAACTCGGTGTGCCTTGGAAAAATATGGACAAGTGGATGAAAGTATCGTATCCGTTTTTGAATGTGGAAAAAATAAAAACGCCAACGTTGTACATGGTTGGTGAAAAAGATTTTAATGTGCCAGCAGTGGGTGGAGAGCAAATGTACCAGGCTCTGAAATCACTGGGTGTGCCAAGTGAGTTTGTTATTTATCCCGGACAACATCACGGCATCAGTATGCCAAGTTATCAGAAAGACAGGCTCACAAGGTATTTGGATTGGTATGGAAAATATTTAGGGATGCCTAAGTTGAAAGAGAAGTTGCCGGAGAAGAAGTAGAGTTTTATTGTTGTTGGTCGGGAGACCATAGTCGTTAACTTAAGAGAAAAGACACTGGCCATGCTCTTAAAAAATATTTTTGGGCAACCCGATAGTAGCCCCTCTTGGGGCAACTATAAAAAGTTTTCTCCCCATGGTTTTTTTAGTTTTAAAAAGCAGGCATTTTTTCATCCTGCTTTTTGATGTTTCAAATTTAGACGTTTTGATCGTTCCAAGGGAGGAACAACCTAAAAATCGACACACAATCTTTCATTAAAAAACATGCGGGGCAATTGAAGTCTTCCGTTGAGGAAAACTTTTCACGGGGGGTGATCGGTCAGCTTGCCAAGGAAACTGGATTTGTAAAAAGATCAAGGAAACTGTCCGCTTCCAATTTTGTCAATACGCTCATGTTTTCTTCGCGTAACCAAGCCGGCACCAGCCTGCCCGATATGGCCTGTATTGAAATTTTTTAAGAGATGCACCAGCTTTTCACTCACGCTAAGGGCAGTAGTCTTGGCCCCCTGGACAATCGCAGATTGGCTTGAGCAAATATTCCTACCATTGATTGAAAATACGGCCTGCGAAGCACCAGCCGGAAAGCTTACGCATTACCAAATTCTTAATTCACTAATATGCTTAAGTTAACGACTATGGTGAAGAACACCAACAAGGGAGAAGGCGTTGATTGAGATGGCACAAGTCACGCACATTCCCCTTGCTCTTTCCTAAGACTTGCGCCAGTTAGGGGGCTTAATAATTTTTAAAGGATAAGCATAAAAAAATCCCGGCCAGTGTGGTCGGGATTTTTTTGTTGGGATTTGACTACGATCAGTTGCCGTTCTTTTGAGCGGCCATCTTATCCATTTCTTTATTGAAAGTGTCTTTGAATTTTTCATAATCATAATCCACTTTCAACTTGTCATCGGCTGAGAGGCGGCTGTTGTATTGCTTCACCAAGTCATCGGCCGAAAGCTCGATGGCAATGTAGGTCTTATAATTGCCATCTTTAGTTTGCATCAATTTTTCGCAAATGGTGCGGATGCCTTGCAGTGATTGATCAACAATCTCGCGGTTTAGGCTTTCAAACTTTTGCTCCAATTGTTCTTTCTTGTCCATCGAGGTGGAGTTAGTATAATTGTCAGTAACCGTTTTTACTGTTGTCTGAATGGCTTGAGCAAGTTCGTTGCGCGCATTGGTCAAGGCTTTCTTTTTCGAAGTCACCTGATCCATGCTTTCGCCAATTGAATTGGAGCGGAACACTTTATTGGTGGTGAAAAACTCAGGGCCAGAGCAAGGCACCATTACTTCTTTCTCTCCACTGGGCGCTTTTTGTTTGGCTTTGCAACCACCGATCAACGCAGCAGCAATGGCTATCGCTACGATCGAATAACTTCTGATTCTTTTCATATTTATGTGTTTAAGGTTATGCAATTTATAACAAAGCAAGTTTCAAGCCATTCATTTTCTACTATTTATTACTGCGTACTACGTAGCTAATGAGCATAGTGGTAGAGCACATTAACTTTCTGTATTTCCAATTCTTTACTGCAAAATGGCATTGAGCAAATCGGGCATGGTTTGACTGTCGAGGTTTTCCAATAATTTGTTGTAGGCATCTTGGCTGCTCCGCTCATAGTCCAAACTAAAGCCTTTGATCCGATCGAGAGTAGTCGCATAAATCTCTTTATTGTCCTTAACGGACGAAACCCGGATAACGGATGTGGCATAGGTGATAAAAATGCTTCCCGAAACGGCCCCTTTTTCAGAATTTGAATTCACATCGAGGGTCAACTCTGCTTTGGATTTATCATCGGTAAACTCAAAGCCTGCCCTGTCGAGATAGTTTTTTATTTTGTTGGCCACTTGCTGGTTGGGCTTATCCAGTCCAAAATGTTTTTCGCTCGAAGAGAGGTACACCAACGGCCGCAGCACGTTCATCACCACTATGGCTTTGGGTGGCACTATCTTTTGTGCGACCAACGTATAAATGTCCGAAGGATTGTCGCCCGCAAATTTCATGAGGTTTACTTTCACGGCCACGGATTGTTCCAAATCGCGCGCACTGATCTTCGTCAGTAGAATTTTTACAAGACCACGGTCGTCTGTTTTATAATCGGGAAACACATCGCCAGCACCTTTTTCAAAGGAGGCAATGAGGGGCAGCCCAGAAATGGGTCGCTGCGTTGACTTATCCATTACCTTGGCCACCACCGCCTGGCCGCTCTGTGCCACAATGCGATTGAGCGCAACCTGGGCAGGGTTTACGGTCAACTGCATTTTATCCAACAGCAGTTGCATGCTCGCAATGATCTCGTTGGTCAATAAAATGTCGTTGCCTTCAAATTGAATGCGCAGTGGCTCGGCCAAATATTTTTCTACGGCACGAAATCCTTGATAGTAAAATCCGAGCGCGGTTACAGGATCATTGTTCTTTTCAGCTTGACGCGCCTTGGTAAAAAAATCGAGGCCGAGGGTTACGGCATTTCGTTTTTGTTCTTCTTTGATTTCGCGGTAACGCTGTTTTGACAAACGGTAATAGACCCAATAATTTTTGTCGTCTTGCCATGAGTCCACTTGCTCAAACTCTTCAATGTCATCGGCCGCAGTGGTCTGAATCATCTGTTGATACTTTTCTGAGAACCCTTTGCCGTCATCCAATTGGTTGAGCACCGAAGTGGAAGAGACGTTGACTTTGATTTCTGAAACCAAATCTTCGAGCGCGCTTTTTTTTGCCTCTTGAATATAATTGTTCTGGCCGTCTTTGGTGGCGTGCCCAATGCCGATATAATATACGCCTTCATCGGGCTTGGCACTGAGCCAAGCCGGCTGTGGGTTTTCATTTTTCTTTCCTTTCTTTTTCGATTTGGATTGGGTAACCGCGGGCGAGCAGCTTACCAGAATGGCGAAAACAAAAATGAAAAGTCGTTTCACAGAAAGGTTAATAATTCTTACCAAAGGTAGCGATAACTGTGCCAAATAAGCACTTCTTTTAAATGATAACAAATCGATGGCGGGGGTTGAGCCTTGCATCCAGGAAAGGTAGTTAACCCGAGAGTCGTCCTACCACTCAAAGTGGTCGGACGACTAAATTGAATACGGGTTTGAGCCTCCCTCTTAGAAAATCTAAACAAAAAGAGCTGCCTTGTGGCAGCTCTTTTAATTTTTTGAATGAAAATCCTATTTCAATTTCTTCACCACGGCCTCAAAGGCTTCCGGGTGGTTGGTGGCGAGGTCGGCAAGTGCCTTGCGGTTCAAGTCTATTTTGGCAGTTTTGATCTTGCCCATGAATTCTGAGTACGACATTCCGTGAAGGCGGGCACCGGCATTGATGCGGGCAATCCACAACGAACGGAAGTCACGCTTCTTCGCCTTGCGGTCGCGGTAAGCGTAGGTCAAACCTTTCTCTACCGCATTCTTGGCTACGGTCCAAACATTTTTTTTGCGGCCAAAAAATCCTTTGGCTAGCTCGAGCACTCTTTTGCGCCTGGCGCGTGAGGCTACATGGTTTACTGAACGGGGCATTACTTTTAATTTTTGATCGGTGGCGGCCTTCTTCCCGAATCTTCGGGATCAAAGCGCTTCGTGCCAGCAACCGGGGTTGAACATAAAACCAAACCTGCCGGAGCAAGTTTACACGGAATAAGGCAACATCAATTTGACGTTGCGCTCATCGGATTTCTTTACAGTTACTTTGTGGCCAAGCCTTCTCTTTTGCTTGGTTTCTTTTTTAGTCAGGATGTGGTTTTTGAACGCTCTCTTGCGCTTGATCTTACCGCTGCCGGTGACTTTAAAACGCTTCTTCGCTCCTGATTTTGTTTTTAACTTGGGCATTGTCTCAACTATTTATTCTAAATCTATTTTACTTTTTTCCTTTGGATGCCAACATCAGGTACATCCGCTTGCCTTCCAGTTGTGGCATCTGCTCTACTTTGCAAAACTCTTCCAGCGACTGAGCAAACTTCAACAACAAAATCTCGCCACGCTCTTTATATACAATCGACCGACCTGCAAAGTGAACGTAGGCTTTCACTTTGGCACCTTCTTTCAAGAAATTCTCTGCATGCTTTACTTTAAAATTAAAATCATGCTCATCGGTATTGGGGCCAAAACGAATTTCTTTCAACACCGATTTTTGAGCATTGGACTTAATCTCTTTCTGCTTCTTTTTTTGTTCGTACTTAAACTTAGAGTAGTCCACTACTTTGCAAACGGGAGGCTCTGCCTTGGGCGAAATCTCTACCAAATCCAGACCCTGTGCTTGCGCAAGTTTCAAGGCTTCAGAAATTGGATACACATCTACTTTGATGTTCTCGCCCACCACCCGCACGCGCGGAGCAGTGATTCTTTCATTGACGCGGTAAGGTTCTTCTACTACTCGCGGCCGGAAACCCCTGTTATAGGGCCGGTTGTTACTGGGTCTTAATGCCACTCGTTGGGTTTAAATTCTACTTTTTTTAAAACAGGTCGCAAATATCGCGATAATTTTTGTTTTTCAAAATCAGTATCCAGGCATATTAAAATCGGCCTTGAACTGCTCTACAAACTCAAGCAAAGCCATGGTGCCCTTGTCTCCTTCGGTATGCTTGCGCACAGAAACCGTATTCTCCAATGACTCCTTCTCTCCTACGATCAGCATGAACGGCACTTTTTTCATCTCGGCATCGCGAATTTTTCGACCAATCTTTTCATCTCTATCATCCAAGAAGCCCCGGATGTCATTTTCCTTTAGTCGATCGACTACTGTTTTGGCATACGCGTTGAATTTCTCGGAGATGGGCAGCACCGCAAATTGTTCTGGCGCGAGCCACAGCGGGAAGTTTCCAGCACAGTGCTCAATTAATACGGCCACAAATCGTTCCAGCGAGCCGAAAGGAGCTCGGTGGATCATCACGGGTCTGTGCTTCTGGTTGTCGGAGCCAATATATTCCAACTCAAAGCGCTGTGGCAGTTGATAGTCTACTTGAATAGTGCCAAGCTGCCAGCTTCTACCGAGGGCATCCTTCACCATGAAATCCAGCTTGGGTCCATAGAAGGCCGCCTCTCCTTTTACGGCTACTGTTTTCAATCCGCACTCATCGGCTGCTTCTTGTATCTGCCTTCCGGCAATTGCCCATTGCTCGTCTTCACCAATGTACTTGGCCTTGTTTTCAGGGTCGGGCAACGAAACTTGTGCCGTATAATTCTCAAAGCCTAACGACCTGAACACGTACAGCACCAAGTCGATGACTTTAATAAATTCATCCTTCACTTGCTCGGGCGTGCAAAAAATGTGGGCATCGTCTTGGGTGAAGCCACGCACCCGGGTGAGGCCATGCAACTCGCCACTTTGTTCATAGCGATAAACTGTTCCAAACTCGGCATAGCGTATCGGCAACTCTTTATATGAATGTGGCTTCACTTTATAGATCTCGCAATGGTGCGGGCAATTCATTGGCTTGAGCAAAAACTCTTCGTTCTCATCGGGCGTGTGGATCGGCTGAAAAGCGTCCTTGCCATATTTTTCGTAGTGGCCCGAGGTCACATACAACTGCTTGCTGCCAATGTGTGGCGTTACCACGGGGTCGTACCCCGCTTTGATCTGCGCCTTGCGCATAAATTGTTCGAGGCGTTCGCGCAAAATCGTTCCCTTCGGCAGCCACAAGGGCAAACCCTGCCCTACTTTATCAGAAAAAGCAAAGAGGTCGAGTTCCTTTCCAAGCTTGCGGTGGTCACGCTTCTTGGCTTCTTCCATCAAAAACAAATACTCTTCGAGTTCTTTTTGCTTTGGAAAGGTGATGCCATAAATGCGGGTGAGCATTTTATTTTTTTCATCGCCACGCCAATACGCCCCCGCCACGTTCAAAAGTTTTACGGCTTTGATCACACCCGTTGCCGGAATATGCGGCCCGCGGCACAGGTCAACAAAATTTCCTTGTTGGTAAAAAGTGATGGTGCCATCGGCAAGCCCTTCGATCAACTCTAATTTATATTCGTCCCCCTTCTCTTTAAAATGCGCTGTGGCCTCCGCTTTGGATACCTCCCTTCGCACAAACGAGTTGTTGAGTCTTGCCAACTCCACCATCTTCTTCTCTACGGCAGCCAAATCTTCGTCACCAAAAGTTTTTCCGCCAAGGTCAACATCATAATAAAAGCCATTTTCAATGGGAGGCCCAATGCCAAACTTCACCCCAGGGTAAAGTGCCTCGAGTGCCTCGGCCAGCAAGTGGGCCGAGGAATGCCAGAAAGCGTATTTGCCGCCTTTGTCAGTCCACGTAAAAATTCTGATCGCTGAATCCTTATCGATTGTGCGGCTTAGATCGCAAATTTCTCCGTTCACTTCTATGGCCAAAGCATTGCGCGCAAGTCCTTCGCTGATGCTTTTGGCGACCTCCATCCCATTTATTCCAGTCTGAAATTGTTTTACCGAGCCGTCAGGCAATGTAATATTTACACTCATTTTGTAATTTTATTCTTCAAAATTTACACTTTCCACCTAAAAAGCATGTGGTTTTTAGCCCGTTTAAGCTCATTTTTAGCCAAATTAGCTCACTTTTGAGCCTTCGGCAACCACTTCTGAGGGCTGTAATAGCCGCAAATTTCCATCTTTATCGGTCGCCATCAGTATCATTCCTTGCGACTCCACGCCCATGATTTTGCGCGGGGCGAGGTTCACCAACAGCGTCACTTGTTTGCCCTCCACTTGCGCTGGTGTGAAGTGCTCGGCTATGCCACTCATCACGGTGCGCACATCGATGCCCGTGTCCACTTGCAGCTTTAAAAGTTTTTTTGATTTCTCTACGCGCTCGGCTTTTGTGACCTTGCCGATGCGGATATCCATCTTAGAAAAATCATCAAACGATACTTCCGATTTTGCTGGCTCAACAGGCCGAATAGAAAGTTCCATTGCGTTTTTTTTGTCGTTCAGTTTTTTGATTTGTGATTCGATCACCTCGTCTTCAATCTTATCGAAAAGCAATTTTGATTCGCCCAGAGCGTGCCCCTCTTTCAATAATAAATGAGTGCCCGCTTGTTGCCAATCGAAATTGCCCAACGCCAACATCTCTTTCAATTTCTTTGAAGTGAAAGGAAGAAAAGGTTCTGCCACAATCGAAAGGTTGGCCGCAATCTGCAATGCCAAATTCAAAATCGTGGCCACACGGGGCAAATCCGTTTCTGCCAATTTCCAAGGCTCCGTTTCTGCCAAATATTTATTTCCCAATCGAGCCAAGTCCATCAGATGAGCCGTTGCTTCGCGAAAGCGATAGCCTTCAATAGAAGTAGCAATTCGAGATGGAAATTCTTTCAGTTCGGCAATTGTCTTTTCATCAACGGCTGACCATGAACTTGCTACCGGAACTTTATGGTCAAAATACTTTTGCGTAAGCACCAACGCACGGTTTACAAAGTTGCCGAAGATGGCCACCAGTTCGTTGTTGTTCTTGGCTTGAAAATCTTTCCACGTAAACTCGCTGTCTTTGTTTTCGGGCAAGTTGGTGAGCAGCGTGTAGCGCAGCGCATCGGGCTTGTCGGCAAAGTCTTCGAGGTACTCGTGCATCTCTATCGACCAACCGCGACTCGTGCTCATCTTGTCACCTTCCAAGTTCATGAACTCATTGGCAGGCACATTGTCTGGCAAAATATATTTGCCTGAAGCATGGAGCATCACCGGGAAAATAATGCAATGAAAAACAATGTTGTCCTTGCCGATGAAGTGAACCAATTTCGTCTCTTCGTCTTGCCAATATTTTTCCCAATCGTCTTTTTCAACTTTTCCAAAATCGCGTTGTGGCGTTGCAAATTTTTTCTTTCCATCGGCCATTTCTTGAAACAGTGCGCGCGTGGCAGAGATGTAGCCGATGGGCGCATCAAACCACACGTACAGTACTTTGCCTTCGGCACCTTGCAGTGGCACTTTGATGCCCCAATCCAAATCGCGGGTCATCGCCCGTGGCTGAAGACCTGCATCGATCCACGATTTGCATTGCCCATAGACATTCGTTTTCCAATCGCTCTTATGCGAATCCAAAATCCATTCTTTCAGCCAGCCTTCGTACTGCTGCAATGGCAAGTACCAATGTTTCGTTGGTTTCAGCACGGGTGGTTTTCCCGACAAGGTAGAATGAGGATTGATCAGTTCGCGAGGGCTCAATGTTGACCCGCAATTTTCACACTGGTCGCCATACGCATGGGTATGCCCACACTTGGGGCAAGTGCCTACAATGTAACGATCGGCTAAAAAAACTTTTGCCTCTTCATCAAAATATTGTTCGGAGGTTTCTTCGGTGAGCAACCCTTTCGAGTGAAGCAACAAAAAAAGTTCTTGCGAAGTCTGATGATGGATCGGCTCACTGGTGCGGTGATAAATATCAAACGAGATCGCCAACTTCTGAAAACAATCGCGGATGAGCGCGTGGTATTTGTCGATGATGGCCTGCGATGTGGTGCCTTCTTTCAAGGCTTGATTGGGTATGGCGGTGCCGTGCTCATCGCTGCCGCAAACAAACACAATATCCTTGCCCGTCAGTCGCAAATAGCGCGCATACACATCGGCCGGAATGTATGCACCCGCCAAATGGCCAATGTGCTTGGGGCCGTTGGCATACGGCAGCGCTGCCGTAACCGTATATCGTTTGAATGATTTAGTCATTGTTCACAAAAAAGATATGCAAAGATGGCAAATGGAAATCAGATAACCGTGGCTTGGCTATTGACATCTTCATCGATTTGTTCTTCCAGAAGAGTGAGGAGTTTTTTCTCTTCGCGCTGCTGTGCCTCCAATACAATCGTGAGGTCTTGGGGAAACAAAACCTGAAACTTCGAGCCATCTCTACTGGAGTACTCAAGCGACACTTCGCCTCCCATTTTTTCGGTGGCGTGCCGAGCCAAGTACAGGCCGATGCCGCCCGTCTCAGATCGCTCGGAGCCGCGCATAAACATTTGAAAGATATCCAATTTGCCTTGCTCGAAAATACCAATGGCATTGTCTTCGATTTCCACTTTGACAAATGCACCTGCTTTGCTCACACTAATCTTTACGTATGGATTGATGCGGCCAGAAGTGTTGCAAAACTTTATGGCATTGTCAATCAGGTTTTCTAAAACCAGATAAACCAAGCGCACATCCGAGCGCAAGGTGATGGATGGCTCGATTTCATAAGAGATTTCAAAACGGGGTGGCAATCCTTTCTTATTTTCGAAAGCTATAATTTCATTAAAGATTTCGTTGAAGTCAATTGCCTCGGGCAGCAACACAAAATCATTGATGTAGTTGACAATTGATAGGCGGCTCAGTACCCTATTGAGCCGCTCGGCCGTAGCATCAAGTTGTTTCAAATACGATGTGGCCTGCTCATCTTTCACGTCCATCAGTGCCAAGTTGCTCAGCCCTTTCAGCGTGGCCAGCGGACCGCGGAGGTCGTGCGAAGATTTATAAATAAAATTGTCGAGGTCTTTGTTGGCGGTGAGCAGTGCCTTCGTGGCAAGCAACAAATCTTTGGTGCGCTCTCGCACTCGCTCTTCGAGCTCACGGTTGTAGTGTTCTAACCGATCATTTTGTTCTTGGATTTTACTTTTTGCAAGGACAAGTTCATGGTTAATTTTTCGTAGTTGACGATTGAAATAAACCAGCATGAGTGCAAGGCTCACTATTAAGCAAGTGATCACAATGATAAAAATATACTGCCGCTGCTGGCGCATAATTATTTCTTCTTGCAAGGCCACCACTTGGTTTCTTTCGGCAATGGTTTTTATGTTCTCGCGCTCCTCAAATGCCGTCTGGACTTGCGCGAGGTTTTTAATGAGCCTTTCACCAAAGATGCTATCCTTGATGGCGATGTATTTTGCCTGATAGAACGCAATGTTTTCGAAATCCTTGGCGGCCTGGTATAGTTTTGAAAATAACTCATACGTTCCGATGAGCAATTGACCGTACCCCTTCTGTAACGAAATGGTTTCTGCTTCCTTCAGGTTTTTCAGTGCCTCTTTATAATCTTTATTGATCAAATCTATTTTGGCAAAGGACAAAAGGTTCTCCGCCTGAAAACGAAAATTGCCAATCCGCTTAGCTACCTCGTATGAAAGTTTAAAATGTATCAGTGACTCAGAATAGTCGTGTGTTTTGAAAAATGAGAACCCTAAGCCAATTTGACTTTCCAGAACAGTTTGGTCTGAGCATTTCCCATTGCACACCTCAAGCCCTTCATTGATGTATTTTCTTGCATCAGCATATTCCCCAATTTCATTGAAGCACAGCCCAATATTGATCAGCAATCGATCAAGATCATACTTATCATCCGTCTCTCTTTTTAGTTTTAATGATCTTTTATAGTAGGCCAACGCCTTACTGAAATCACGGAGTTTATAATAGATGACACCAATATTATTTAGGGTAATGCTGGTCTCTCTTTTATTGCCTTCTGCTTCACGAATTACGAGGGATTCAAAATGGTACTTCAATGCTTTGTCGTATTCACCCTTAAACGTATATGCAACGGCCAATGAATTCAAGAGTAGTTTTATTTCATGTCGATCAGAATGGCGAATAGCAATTTTCATAACATAATGT
>JAYWDN010000032.1:0-6946 GCA_043780615.1 Bacteroidota bacterium
GGCCAACGAGCCAATGCTGGAGCGTGCCGCTTATTTTTATATCGATGATGTATCAGTCACACCTACCCATCTTTCAAGCCCTGGCCCTGTAAGCCTCGACAGCAAGCCCGTGGTGAAGCCCAATGAAATATACATCTTGAAGCATATTTATTTTCCATTCAACAGTTATGAACTGATGCCGCTGTCGTTTGAGGAGCTGAATGTGTTGCTGGCCATTATGAACAAAAACCCAACTTGGAAAGTAAAACTGAGCGGCCACACCGATGACAAGGGCAACAATGTTTACAATTATAATCTGTCGCTGAATCGTGCAAAAAGCGTGGGCCGATATTTAGTGCAGTACGGAGTGAGCACCAGCCGGATCAACGTCAAAGGCTTTGGTAAACTCAAACCGTTGAAGGTAGCGAAGACGGAAGAAGCACGCGCTGTTAATCGAAGAGTGGAAGTTAAATTTTTAGATCATTGATAAAAGTTAAAAACCAATATTGGAGCGACCTTAAAATCCTTCTCGATGCAAAAACGGAACAATTCAACCGTCCGAGTTTTATCGAGCACGATCCGATTTCTATTCCGCATCAATTCAAAAAGAAACAAGACATTGAAATTGCGGGGCTGATCACGGCCGTGTTTGCCTGGGGGAAGCGCGTAACCATCATCAACAAAACAAAAGATTTTTTGAAACGCATGGACAATGCGCCACACGATTTTTTAAAGTACCATACGCCCCAAGACCTCAAGCGATTTAGAAACTATATCCACCGCACATTCAACGAAACGGATGCTTTGTATTTTATTGAATTTCTTAGTCAATATTATAAGAAAAATGCCTCGCTCGAGACCGCCTTTGCCGTAGTGCCCACCGATGAGCACGTGGGCGTGGGGCTCGATAATTTCTATCGTCTTTTCACGAGCCTTGAGGGTTTTCCCGACAGGACAAAAAAACATATTTCATCGCCCGAAAAAAAATCTGCGTGCAAGCGCCTCAACATGTTTTTGCGGTGGATGGTGCGCCACGATAACAATGGAGTTGACTTTGGCCTTTGGAAAACCATTTCACCCGCACAGTTGATCATTCCTTGCGATGTGCACGTTGAGCGTGTGGGCCGAAAATTGGGAATGGTAAGCCGCAGTGTAATCGATTGGCAAATGGCGCTCGACCTGACCACCGACTTAAAACGATTTGACCCACTCGATCCCGTGAAATACGACTTTGCACTTTTTGGGTTGGGCGTAGTGGAGAAATATTAAGAATAGGTGGATGAAATAATTTCATTGCCCTGAAAATCTCTCTGCCAAGGCTCGTGTCTTCACGAGATTCAAATGGAGAGGGATCAAAATAGTTGAGGGAATTTGTAAATGGCAAAAAAATCAACGTGGACAACCATCGGCAAACGAAAGATTGAACTCTCCAATCTCGAGAAAATTCTTTTTCCTGAAGATGGCATCGTCAAAGCCGAAGTGATTGAATATTATTTGAAGATCGCTCCCACCTTATTAACGCACGTCAAAGGCCGCGCACTTACATTGATCCGTTTTCCTGATGGCGTGGGCGGTGAAATGTTTTATCAGAAGAACCGCCCCGAGTGGGCACCCGACTGGATTGAGTTTGAAGTGCTGGGCAAAGAGAAAAAAGATTACATCATCGCGACAGAACCGGCCTCGTTGGTGTGGCTTGCCAATCTCGCTGCTCTCGAACTTCACCAGCTTCACAGTCGCAAACCCAATTATGATTTTCCAGATTACATGGTGTTTGATCTCGATCCACCGGAAGGATATACGTTTTCAAAAATCACAGAGCTCGCCCTGGATTTGAAAACTCATGTGGAAAGTTTTGGTTATACTGCTTTCGTAAAGACAACAGGAGGGAAGGGTGTACACATCTGTTGTCCACTCGAACCGAAAGCTGATTTTCATGCCGTGTTTGAAGCAGCACAATTGATTGCCACACCATTCGTAGAAAAAAATTCAACCACGTCAACCCTTCACATAAAAAAGGAAGCACGCAAAGGCCGTGTGTTGATTGACATTTATCGCATTCGTTCGGGACAAAGTATTGTATCGCCTTACAGTTTGCGTGGGCGACATGGTGCGCCCGTGTCCATGCCACTGTCGTGGGATGAACTTTCTAAATTGAAAGACCCGAAAGAACACAACATCAATAACGCAGTAGAAAAAGTGTTGTGCGATGGCGATGCGTGGGAAGGAATGGATGCGTATGCGGTGGAGATTCACACACAAAGAAAAAAAGTAGTTGCCAAAGAATTGCCCGTTTCAAAAAAAAGAAAGACACCAGCACAACTGGAATCCTACGAAAAGAAGCGCGACTTTAAAAAGACTTCTGAACCCAAACCACAGATCGACATCAGCGGTGGAAATAATTTTGTGGTGCATCGTCATCATGCTACCAACTTGCATTATGATTTAAGATTAGAACAAGATGGAGTGTTAAAATCGTGGGCGGTGCCGCGCGGATTGCCGCCACATCCGGGCGTGAAACGATTGGCAGTGCAAACCGAAGATCACCCGATGAAGTATCTCACCTTCGATGGCAAAATTCCGAAAGGCCAATATGGTGGTGGTGACATGTGGATTTACGCATTGGGAAAATACCAGATCACCAAAGACAAAAAAGACGGATTTTATTTTCGGCTGAGCAGCAAAGAAATTTCGGGCGAGTACCGAATTTATAAAATCAAGAACAAGGAATTTTTGCTGGAGCGCGTGGATGAACCACAAATCAACTATCTCCACAACGACATCGACCCGATGCTTTCCGCCAGTGCAGATGTGCCACCACTCAATGATGACTACCTCTATGAAGTGAAGTGGGACGGCATCCGCGCACTCGTTTACCTGGAAGACGGCCAGGTGCGCATCAGTAGCCGAAATAAAAATAATATCACCAAACAATTTCCTGAACTGCTTGACGCGAAATCGTTTCGAGCCAATTGTGGCGTGTTCGATGCCGAGATTGTTTGTCTCGATAAAACCGGCAAGCCGGAATTCAAAAGAGTAATCAACCGCCTCCAGACTTCAGGCGATTCGAACATTCAGAAGTTGAGCAAAACCAATCCGTCTTATTGCTACATCTTCGATTGCCTTTACCTCGATGGACGCAGTCTGGTGAACGAGCCGCTGACGAAACGCAGAGAGTGGTTGAAAGATGCGATCAAAACAGATTCGGCCTACCGCATCAGCGACATTGAAGAAGACGGCCAGCTGTTGCTCGATGCCGCGCGCGCGCACGCACTCGAAGGCATCATGGCCAAGCGCAAAGACAGCAAGTACCTGCCCGGCAAGCGCACCGATGCGTGGGTGAAAATAAAAATCCGCAACACGCGCGAGGTGGTGATCATCGGCTACAATCCCGGCAAGGGCAACCGCGCCAGCGCCTTTGGCGGACTGCACATAGCCGAGCGCGATGGCGACAATTTAATTTACCGCGGCAAAGTAGGCAGCGGTTTTGACGATGCCACCCTCAAAGAAATTTTTGACGACATCAAAAAACTGAAAGAAATAAAAAAGCCTATCCCGCCCTTCCTTCGTTTTACTTCGGAGGGTAAACAAAAAACACTGGACGACAAAACAACCAAATGGGTAGAGCCCACATTGATTGCCGAAGTCACCTACGCTTCACTCACCCCCGACAAAATTTTCCGCGAGCCTGTGTTTGTAAGGATGCGGCCGGATTTGAGTTAGTGTTTGATCGCTAAATGAATAATTTTTTGCTCTTTATGTCGTATTTTTGATGAGTGATGAAGCACAAGAAAATATTAGTTGACATTGAGATTGATAAGCTGACGAACTCTATTGAGAATGTCGTTTCGGGAGATGTTTTTGATACTGAAATCTTTCGACTTTCTCCAGGGATGGGAAACTGATAAATAAAGCCGATTGGCAGTTTAAGTGGCAAGAGCAAATTAAACTCATTGATAGAGAGGCTTACAAACTTGTTATCAAGGACAACCGATGCCAAGACGGTTTTAATTAAGCATTATCAAGAGACGCTTTATGCAACGCACTTCAAGGGCACGAAAATGATGATTGAAACGCCTGCGGCAGGCAGATTAATTAATCAATATTTTAAAAAATAAAACTATGGGACTGATCAGAGAACCAAGAAATGTTGACTTCACAGCACTGGACAAACCATGGACTGAGAAAGAGCGAAAAGAGTTCGGTGCATTTATCACGTTAAGGAAAGAGCAGCGAAAAAAACGTAGCAAACGAACAGCAACTCCACGGAAAAGAATTGTTGCGTAAGTTAAATGGAACACATCAAAGCACGGATAGGCATTTGACTTCGTAGTTGATTCAAAACCATTGACTGCTAACGACAGGAAAAGAATTAATAGTGCCGTCAGGTCTTTCGACCTGACGTTATTGGATTCCCATTTCATTATGAATTTGTTTTGTTTGGCAAACTCACCTCGTATCAATAACTTGTCGCGATGGAGGACTTTCTTGCAGCTGCAGCCCAATTCATCAACACCACGGCCAGTCACATTTTTCTTACAGGCAAAGCAGGCACGGGCAAGACTACTTTTCTTAAAAATTTAAGTCATCTCACACACAAGTCGCACATTGTCGTTGCGCCCACGGGCATTGCCGCACTCAATGCCGGTGGCGTCACTATTCACTCGCAGTTTTTGCTGCCGCCCGTTACATTTTTGCCCGACCGTTTTTTGCCCGATGATTTTAGTGAAGGCGGAAAGTTTATCAACCAAAATACGCTAGCGCGCAAGCATCCGCTGAACAGCGCGCGCAAGCAAGTGCTGCGCTCTATTGATTTATTGGTGATCGATGAAGTGAGCATGTTGCGAGCCGATCTGCTCGATGCCATTGATTACAGAATGAAAGCCGCGCGAGGAAATTTTAGACAGAGTTTTGGTGGAGCACAGGTGTTATTTATCGGTGACCTGTATCAACTTCCACCCGTGGTGAGAAACGAAGAGAGGCAAACGCTGAACCGCTATTACAAAAGTGCGTGGTTCTACGAAGCACAGGCACTGCAAGAAAACCCACCCGTGTACATCGAGTTGGATAAAATTTTTCGTCAGCACGACCCGATTTTTATTAACATCCTCAACAATTTAAGGAACAACATTTCAACAAGCGAAGACATTGAAACGCTGAACCAATATTATAAAACTCCTGACGAGATCGGCCAACTGCGCGAGGTGATTACGCTCACCACACACAATGCCAAAGCCGATGACATCAATCAACGGGAACTTCAGAAACTGTATTCGTCTTCTCATATTTTCAAAGCATATATCGAAGAAGACTTTCCTGAAAATCTGTATCCCGTCTTATCGAAGATCGAATTGAAAGTGGACGCGCAGATCATGTTTACCCGCAACGACAACGAAGGCAAAATGTATTTCAACGGCAAGCTCGCCACCGTGAAAGAAATTTCTGGTGAAAATGTTTTTGTGGAAATGGCGGAAACCCATGAGCGCTATCAACTGAAACGCGAACGATGGGAAAACAAAAAATACACTGTCAATAAAACCACCAACGACCTTGACGATGAAGTGATTGGAGCGTTTGAACAATTTCCCGTCAAGCTGGCGTGGGCCATCACCGTCCACAAAAGCCAAGGGCTCACGTTTGATAAAGCTATCATCGATGTGGGCCAAGCTTTTGCCAATGGCCAAGTGTATGTGGCACTCTCACGGCTGCGCTCACTCGATGGGCTCGTGTTGCGCACACGGATCAACACAGCAGCTATCAGTACCGATCCGCAAGTGGTGGACTTTGTGCAAAGCAATCACAAGCCCGACCAACTGGATGAGGAGATGAAAAGACGACAGCAGCAATTCATTCGTCAACTGTTCGATACGACATTTGATTTTACTGCACTCGTCAAAGACATTCGCTATGTGCAGAAAGAACAAACGGAAGAAGAATTTGCTGAAGAAAGTATGAAGCCGGTGTTGGTGCAACTCCTTGAGGCACTCGAAGCAGAGCAGACCAACACGATCAAATTTAGAAACCAATTGACTGTGTTGCTCAACGCGAATGAGCCCACGCCTTTGCTCGAACGCCTTCGCAAAGGAAGTGCGTACTACAGAAATTTCTTTTTTGAGAAAATGAAAATTTTGGTGCAGCACTTAGAGGAAGTGAAGCAAGGCAAACGTGTGAAAACCTATACCAACCAACTCAGTGACCTCGACCAAGCCATGAGCAAAAAATTGGAAGAGGTTGACAAAGCCGCCTCACTCACCGAGGCCATCATGCACGGTCATCAAAAATTCGAGTTTGAAGCACTCACCAAACTTCGCATGGAAGAGCGCATTAAATTAATAGCGGAGATCAGAAAACAAACAAAAGATTATACTCCGCCAACAAGTAAACGAAAACCCCGGAAAGAGCGCACTAAAAAAAACAGTGACGGCCTCAGCACGTACGACACCACCTTGCAGATGCTGCATAGTGGCATGACCGTGAAACAAATTTCTGAAGCACGCGAGCTCACCGTTGGCACCATCGAAGGCCACCTGGCCAAAGCCGTAGAGGCGGGCAGTATCAGCATCTTCAAGTTTATGGATGATCGGGCGGTCACGGAAATCTCAACGAAGATGAAAGAACTGCCCGAAGGGTTTTCGTCTAAGGATTTGTTTTCAAAACTAAACGGAAAGTATGGCTACGGGCAATTGAGGGCGGTGATGGTTCACGTAAAAAAAGTTAATTCATGAACTTATCGGTTCAAATGGCTAAGTTGAATTCTATTAACTTTGAAGCAATCTATTTTCAATGACCGACCACTCCCTTTATCTCAAAAACCTTTGGTACCTCGCTTTCCATGGCTCTTCATTGAGGCAAGGGAAATTAATCCCCAAAGAAATGCTGGGCGAAAAAATTGTTTTTGGCCGCGACAAAAACGGAACTCCATTTGCCTTGCGCGACAACTGTGCACACCGCGGAGTGCCGCTCTCGCAAG
>JAYWDN010000033.1:0-17704 GCA_043780615.1 Bacteroidota bacterium
TTGGGCATCGACCGGGTGCAGGGCGACTACATGGGCATGCTGGCCACGGTGATCAACGCGATGGCGCTGCAAAGCGCGCTCGAACGGCATGGGGTGTACACGCGCCTGATGTCGGGTATTAAAATGGAACAAGTCTGCGAACCGTTTATCAGACGCAGAGCGATCCGCCACTTGGAAAAAGGGCGGATCGTTATTTTTGGTGCCGGCATCGGCAACCCGTATTTTACTACCGACTCCACCGCAAGCTTGCGTGCGATCGAAATCCAGGCCGAGGTGGTGTTGAAAGGAACGCGCGTGGATGGCGTTTATACAAAAGACCCGCTGAAGTTTCCGGATGCTACACGATATACTACACTTTCTTTTCAGGAGGCGTATGAAAAAAATTTGAACATCATGGACATGACGGCCTTCACGCTGTGCATGGAAAACAAATTGCCGATCATCGTTTTTGATATGAACAAAAAAGGAAATTTAGTACACATTGCGAAAGGTGAGCAAGCAGGAACGTTGATAAGTTAAGCATTGGGAATTGGGTATTAGGACTTGGAAAGTTAATTTCAGATTTTAGATTTGACTGAGTTTATTTTAAATCTTAATTCTAAAATCATAAATCTAAAATCTTTTTTATGGAAGAATTAGAATTATACCTCGAAGATGCCAAGGACAGGATGAACAAGGCTTTAAGCCATGTGTCAAGTGAGCTGGCCAAAATCCGTGCGGGCAAAGCAAACCCGTCCATGCTCGATGGTATTATGGTTTCGTATTATGGGGCGATGAGCCCCCTGAGCCAGATATCGTCTATCACTACACCGGATGTGCGAAGTATTTTTATCAAGCCGTGGGAGAAAAGTTTGATCCAGGAAATTGAAAAGTCGATCATGAACGCCAACCTTGGATTGACCCCACAGAATGACGGACAGCAAGTGATCATCAACATCCCGATGCTCACCGAAGAGCGCAGGAAACAATTGGTAAAACAAGTAGGGCAGGAGTGTGAGCACGGCAAGGTGACCGTGCGCAGCATTCGCAAAGAGACGAACGAAGCGTTGAAGAAAGTGAAAGGCGTATCGGAAGACGATGTGAAGAATGCGGAAGAGACTACGCAGAAACTTACGGATGATTTTATTTTGAAGGTGGAAAGCATGATGAAGAAAAAGGAAGTGGAGATCATGACGGTGTAGAAATGGAGACGCGCGAAGAGATATTGAAGCGGATCAACTGGGGAGACTCAACTCACACAGTAAATGATTTTGAAAAAATATTGGCTGGCAATAATTTTAGTGATAAAAAATTCATTTACCACAAACTGCTCAAGTCGGTGCGGTGGTACAATCTTCGAAGCATTTTGTCAGAAAATGAGATGAAAGAGATACTCTCACCGGAAATCCTCGATCGGTTTCATATCCCCACCATGCGGGAAAATTATCGTTATGCAAGAAAAGTATTATTCGGATAAGCTTTATCCTTTGCAGGATCGGGTGTTGCAAACACTATCTTACATCCTGCCCGGCACATACAACTCCCTCGCTAAAAAATAAAATGCACCCCGTCCTCTTTCGCCTCGGCTCGTTCACCATTTACACGTACGGATTTTTTATTGCACTCGGTGCGGTGCTTGGCGCGCTGTTCATGTGGCGGCAAGGGAAGAAACGCTACGGCATGACCCTCGATCAGGCCAACATGTTGTTTGTGTTGCTGATCGTGGCGGGCGTAGGTGGTGGGAAATTTTTTCTGATTTTTGAGAGCCCCATTTTCTATTTTAAAAATCCGATGCAATTAGTTTCGGCCAGCGGTTTTGTGTTTTATGGATCGCTGCTCACCGCTATCCCCGTGATGCTGTGGTTTTTTAAAAAACACAAGCTTCCAGTACTGGGCATGTTGGATGTGATGGCGATGGTCACGTGCATCGTTCATGGTTTTGGGCGCATCGGCTGCTTCCATGCCGGCTGCTGCTACGGAAAGCCCACCGCAAGTTTTTTGGGCGTGATGTTTACTGACTCGGCTTGCCAAGCTCCTCTCAATATTGCGTTACACCCCACGCAGCTTTATGAATCAGTTTTTATTTTTTTGCTCCTGATTTTTTTGTTCTTCTTGGATCGCTACAAAAAATTCGATGGTCAGGTTTTTTTGATTTATCTTATTAGCTATGCCGTTGGCCGTAGTGCGCTCGAACTGTTTCGTGGCGACTTGGAGCGCGGGTTCGTGATCGAAGATGTGCTGTCCAACTCACAATTTATTTCGCTGCTCGTCATGGCGGTGGCAGTTTATTTCTATTTTAAGTTGAAACAAAAAGTTACCTTCATCAAAAAATAGAAGACCATGGAAAATGAAAGCCTCGGCCAGCGCGTAGCCCGAACCACCAAAAAAATAGTAAAGCGGATTATTATTTTAGCATTCATTTTTGGAGGGCTTTTCTTTGCGTTTTTATATTGGGGCGTGTACGAGCGGGGCGTGATGGCCGGCAAAGTGTTGCGCATTTCGCAGAAGGGTGTTGTCTTTAAAACATACGAAGGCAAACTCAACCTCGAAACCTTTGGCGCACTAAAGGGCGCAAGCCCCATTGCCGAGTCATTTGATTTTTCGGTGGACGGCAGCAATCAAGCCTTAGTGAAAGAGTTGGAGCAAGTGGCACTGAGTGGCGAGCGGGTGAACTTGAAATATGTAAAACGCTACGCTGCATTTTCGTGGCGTGGCGACACCAAATATTTTGTGGAGAAAGTAGAACAATTAAAATAAAAAAAACATGTCCAAGCCCATCATCATCTACGGATCGTACGGTTACACGGGCCAATTGATTGTTGAAGAATGCAAAGCCAAAAACTTAAATGCGATTCTATCTGGCCGCAATACCGAAAAGTTGCGCGCACAAAGTTTGCAGTCGGGCTTTCCATTTGAAACCGTGGACATCGAAAATAAATCAAGCCTTTGTAGTCTGTTGGAAAAGGGCACATTAGTCATTCATGCTGCGGGCCCATTTCAGTTCACTGCCAAGACGATGGCCGAGGCATGCCTGCAAACCAAAACGCATTACACCGACATCACGGGCGAAATCGCTGTGTTTGAAATGATGGCAAGGCTTGATGCCAAAGCAAAAGCTTCGGGCATCACCCTGATGCCCGGCACTGGCTTTGATGTGGTGCCATCCGATTGCTTGGCCATGCACTTGAAAAACCGGTTGCCTTCGGCCACGCATTTGCAGTTGGCCTTTGCGTCCACCAAGGGCGGACTTTCGCGCGGTACTTCCAAAACGATGGTGGAAGGAATGGGTTATGGAAGTGCCGTTCGCAAAAACGGAAAAATTATTTCTGTTCCGCTTCACGAGGGCGTTACCGAAATTGATTACGGCCCGATGAAGTTGCCATCGGTGCGCATCCCGTGGGGCGATGTGTCCACGGCATTTTATAGCACGGGCATTGGCAACATCGAAGTTTTTCGTGGTGCCGATAAAGGCTTGCTTAAACAAGTGAACATGGCGCGTTACCTCAATTGGCTTTTGCGACTGCGTGCCGTAAAAAATTATATGCTCAATCAAATCGACAAGCAACCGGCCGGGCCCGATGAAATACGCAGAGCAAAATCAAAAATGTTTTTGTGGGGAAAAGTTTCAGACGGCAAGCAAGAAAAAATCAGTTTGCTCGAAACGATCGAAGGTTATACGCTCACCGCAAAGACGAGTGTGCTTGTAGCCGAAAAAATCCTATCCGGAAATTTCAAACCCGGTTTTCAAACTCCTTCGATGGCCTATGGCCCCGACCTGATCATGGAGGCAATGGGCAGCATTCGCAAAGATTTGTAAGAATTTTTTTGGTGATAATTCCCTCATCAGTCAATACTGCTGACTACGTAACTTAGTACGAGTCTCATCAAGTCATATTGGCTGCTTAAATACAGAATTATTTTTCTTTCAAGACAATATTTCCTGCAATTGGTTCGCCCAATAGAATGGATTGTGTTTTGAGCAAATCGGTATTACACAATACCACAATTATGAACTTCGATAAATTCACGATCAAGTCGCAAGAAGCATTGCAAAAGGCGGCATCAATTGCATCGCTGAATCAACAGCAGGCCATTGAGCCTGGCCATTTGCTGCAAGCGATTTTAGAAACCGATGAAAATATTTTCAATTACGTATCAAAAAAACTGAACGTCAATACAGCCATCCTAAAAACTAAATTAGAGGAGACCATCAATGCCTACCCCAAGGTTTCGGGGCAGCAAGCGTACTTATCGCCTACGGCCAATTTGGTTTTGCAAAATGCCGAGAAGGAATTACGTGAACTGAAAGACGACTTTGTTTCCATCGAGCATTTGTTGCTGGCCTTGCTCGCCACAAAAGATAAAATTTCTTCGCTGATGCGCGATGTGGGCTTTGATCGGAGCGGGTTGATGAAGGCCATCACCGAACTGCGCGGAGATAGAAAAGTGGTTGACCAAAACGCAGAGGCAAAATATAAATCGTTGGAGCGTTACTCTAAAAATTTAAATGATCTCGCGAAGAAAGGGAAAATTGATCCGGTCATTGGGCGCGATGAAGAAATCAGGCGCGTGCTGCAAATCCTTTCGCGCAGAACAAAAAATAACCCGATACTCATTGGCGAACCGGGCGTAGGCAAAACGGCCATTGTAGAAGGCCTCGCGCAGCGCATTGTCGATGGGGACGTGCCCGAAAATTTAAAAACGAAAATGCTCGTCTCGCTCGACATGGGCTTGTTGGTAGCCGGTGCAAAATTCAAAGGCGAATTTGAAGAGCGTCTCAAGGCGGTGATCAAAGAAGTGACCGACTCGAACGGAGAAATCATTTTGTTCATAGACGAAATCCATACGCTCATTGGTGCTGGCGGAGGTGAAGGCGCAATGGATGCAGCCAATTTATTAAAGCCGGCCTTGGCGCGTGGCGAGCTCCATGCCATCGGTGCAACTACGCTCAAAGAATATCAGAAGTACATAGAAAAAGATAAAGCACTGGAGCGCAGGTTTCAAACGGTGACGGTCGATGAGCCCAACGTAGAAGATTCCATTTCCATTTTGCGCGGCATCAAAGACAAGTACGAACTGCACCACGGGGTGCGCATCAAAGACGATGCAGTGATTGCGGCCGTAGAACTTTCAAGCCGCTACATCAGCGACCGCTTCCTTCCCGACAAGGCCATCGACTTGATGGACGAGGCCGCTGCTAAATTGCGACTGGAAATGGATTCGTTGCCCGAAGAATTAGACGAACTCAACCGGAAGGTGATGCAATTGGAAATTGAGCGCGAAGCCATCCGCAGGGAAAAAGATAAAGACAAAGAAGTGGTGCTGAGCAGGGAGATCGCAGAACTTTCGGGCGAACGCAATTCGCTGAAAGCAAAATGGGACAGTGAGAAATCGGCTGTCAATGGTATCCGCTTAGAAAAAGAAAACATTGACAAACTAAAGTTTGAAGCCGAACAGGCCGAGAAGGCAGGCGACTATGGAAAGGTGGCCGAAATCCGTTATGGAAAAATCACCGAGGCAGAAAAAAAATTAAAAGAACTGCAAGTAAAAATAAAAGAGATGCAGGGCGACCACTCGCTTTTGAAAGAAGAAGTGGACAGCGAAGACATTGCCGAAGTAGTGGCCAAGTGGACGGGCATACCGGTTTCGAAAATGCTGCAGAGCGAGCGCGAAAAACTATTGCACCTCGAAGAAGAATTAAGCAAGCGTGTGGCAGGGCAAGAAGAAGCAATCGGTGCGCTAAGTGATGCCGTTCGTAGAAGCCGTGCGGGGTTGCAAGATCCAAAGCGGCCGATTGGCTCATTTATTTTCATGGGCACTACTGGAGTGGGTAAAACCGAACTGAGCAAGGCGTTGGCAGAATATTTGTTCAACGATGACAACGCCATGGTGCGCATCGACATGAGCGAGTACCAGGAAAGCCACAGCGTGAGCCGGCTGATCGGTGCGCCTCCGGGCTATGTGGGCTACGATGAAGGTGGGCAACTGACCGAGGCCGTGCGCAGAAAACCATACTCGGTAATTTTACTTGATGAAATCGAAAAGGCACACCCCGATGTGTTCAATATATTATTGCAAGTGTTAGACGAAGGCCGCCTCACCGACAATAAAGGACGCGTAGCCAATTTTAAAAACACGATCATCATTATGACCACCAACATCGGCTCGCAGATCATTCAAGAGAATTTTGAAAAGCTCACAGACGAAAATTATTTTGAGGTGATTGAAAATACAAAAGAAGACGTGACCGCATTGCTGCGGAAATCCGTTCGGCCCGAATTTATTAACCGAATTGATGAGCTCATCATGTTCCGTCCGCTCAGCAAAAAAGACATTCGCAAAGTTGCGCGCATACAATTTGAGTCGATCAAAAAACGGTTGGCAGAAAGTGGTGTAGCGTTGGATATCTCTGACAAGGCATTGGATCGGCTGGCCAAGTTGGGTTTCGATCCTCAGTTTGGGGCACGTCCCCTCAAACGGGTGATGCAGCGCGAAATATTAAATGAACTTTCGAAACAAATTTTATCAGGAAAAGTGAACAAGGATGCTGCAATTTTCGTTGATATGAAAAACGAAGTCGAATTTGAATTTATAAATACGAATGCCTGAAGAAATTAAAATATAAAAGATTGTTGGATGTGGGGTAGTAAATCCCGCTCTTGGGCGGGATGGTTTTTGGGGTTAGGGCGTGCAGAGGTGCACGCCCTTCATTTTTTAATCAGGATTATGAATGATTATCCCGATTACCAGGATTAAAAAATATTTTTTTGACTTCACATTAAATTCCCTCCTCGGTATAAAACAGTTTACTAAGCTTCTTCAGCCCTTTGCCGTCCATCATCATCATGAGGTAATCACCCGGCTCAATCTGTATGTTGCCCTGAGGGTTTTTTAAGAGTGCTCGTTTGCCGTTGGTTATTTTCACCAAGCCGATGAGCACCACATTGCAGTCGCGCTTCAGTTCAAAAAAAGCTTTGTCGTAGGGCGTGTTGGCGTACGCATTTTCGGGTTTCACCAAAAATTGCTTCATGTCGTACTCATCCTCTTCGTGCGCAAAGGCAATGAGTTCTTCGCTGAAGAAAGCCACATCAGGCTCGTAGATGTAGCTCGCCAAGAGTTTGGAGGAGATTTCGTTTTTAGAGATCGTGTAGGTAACTCCCGCATGGGCAAAAGTACTTTTCAGGTTTCCGTTGTCGAGTGTCACCACATAGTTCAAATCGGGAAAATGCTTTTTGATGTTGATGATGTACACCAATTTTTCGGTGTCGTCATTGAGGTTGACAAACACAATGTTGGCTTGGCGGATGTTGGCTTTCTCGAGCAAGTCAAAATTATTGTAGTCGGAAAACAACGTGAAAACTTGCTCCATCGAATAATATTCGCGGATGATGTCGATGTGCCCACGGTCTTTGGTGACCACCGCCACTTGTCGGCCAGCCGCGATGAGGTGGCTGATCACCGATTGGCCAAAGTCGTTCCAGCCAATGATCACCACGTGGTTTTTGAAGCTCGTGCCATTGAGGCCCAGCTCCTTTTGTTCTTTTAGTGTGCTCATAAAATTTGCGATCTGTCCGATGATAAAACCATACACCCCCAAACTGGAAAGTAAAAATATAAACCCGATCATGCGGCCCCAGTACGTGACGGGCAGCACATCGCCATAGCCAACGGTAGTCAGCGTTTCCACCATGTACCACATGGCATCTTGCAGTGTTTTGAGCTTGCTGTTGGGCACGCCCGCCTCAAGGCGCAGCAACACCGCCAACAAGCCGCCATAAATGCACGCAAAAAAAAGAAAAGAGATAAGGACTTTGCGGTAGTTGGGGCGTTTCATATTGTAAAACAGCCCATAAGTAAATTAAAAGCCCGAACAAATAAAAATGAATGGAGCCCTGCAAGTGATAATATTATTGATCTACCAACCCGCTCGGTCTTAGCAAGCAGAAAAAGGATATATTAGATTTACAGATAGGCAGCAACTAAAATAAAAAGTAACTTTCCAATCCTTGTTACATCACGTTATGATCCAATCAAGAAGAGCCTTTATTAAGAAGTCCGGCCTTGCCTTAGCCAGTGCCACGTTGGCAAGCCATCCTTTGCTTGCGTTTACAAAAGTAAGTACGACACTTAGCCTCCAGCTTTACACCGTTCGCGATGATATGGCCAAAGATCCATCGGGCACATTGAAACAGATCGCAGCCATTGGCTATCAAAATGTAGAGCACGCCAATTATGTGGGCAGAAAATTCTACGGCTATTCAGCCAATGAATTCAAAAAAGTTTTGTCAGGCTTAGGAATGAAAATACCAAGCGGCCACACCGTATTGGGCAAACAGCATTGGGACGAAGCCAAGAAAGATTTTACCGATGCTTGGAAATACACCGTGGAAGATGCGGCTACCACTGGGCAACAATATGTGATCAGCCCATCGATGGATGCGAGCCTCTACCAAAATGAAGGCACCTTGAAACACTTCATGGAAATCTTCAACAAGAGCGGTGAGCTTTGCAAAAAATCGGGGATGAAATTTGGCTACCACAACCACGAGTTCGAGTTCAGTCACAAGCTAAATGGAAAAACTGTGTACGACATCATCCTTGAAAACACTGATGCCAAGCTGGTCACCCAACAATTGGATACCGGTAATCTTTTCAATGGCGAAGCCAAGGCCATCGACATCATAAAAAAATATCCTGGCAGGTTTGAACTGCTGCACGTGAAGGACCAAATCAAAACCGCTGACAACACAAAATACGGGGGCACAATTTTAGGAAGTGGCGTGGCACAATTAAAAGAAGTCACCAACATAGGGAAAACTTCAGGAGCAAAAATTTTTGTGGTTGAGCAAGAAGATTATCAAGGCAAAAACCCGATGGCTTGCGCCAAAGAAGATTTTGAAGTGATGAAGAAGTGGGGGTTCTGAAAAATAATGGTGAATTATAAAATTTTGAATTTTGAATGTTCGTGAACCTATTTCAACAGGGGTCACCCATAGGTTCATTCCACTTTTTATTGTAGAGCTATAATCTTGAAATTTAAAATTTTTGAATCTTGAATTCTCCTAACCAAGGTCAGCTTGTTCGTTCGCTCGGCCTGATGTCAGTATTTTTTTTGGTGATCAGTTCGGTGATCGGCTCTGGCGTTTACAAAAAAGTTGCGCCCATGGCCGAGGTGCTGCAATCACCGGGCTTGGTGTTGCTGGCGTGGGCGTTGGCAGGTGTGCTCACGTTGTTTGGTACGCTGAGCAATGCAGAAGTGGCAAGTATGCTGGCCGACTCGGGTGGCGAATTTGTTTACTATAAAAAAATCTACAACCGCTTCTTCGCTTTTCTTTATGGCTGGTCGAACTTCACGGCAATCCGCTCGGCATCCATCGCTTCCATCGCTTATGTTTTTTCACAGTCGTTTAATTCGCTCGTACCACTGCCAACATTATCGAGCGAATGGTCATCGGTAACGATGCTCGGCTTTCTTACTCCGTTCGATAATTTTGGTGTGAAAATATTGACCATCGCTCTTGTTGTTGGTTTATCGTATATCAATTACATCGGACTGAAATTAGGAGAGAACTTCAGCAAACTGATTTTGTACATCGTGATCTCCAGTCTTTTTATAATCATCGTGCTTGGATTTACGATGGGCGATGGCAGTTGGAGCAATATCCAAACCAATGCCTCTAATTATGTTCCACATTCGTGGACCGATTCTGTTTTCATTAAAAGTTTGTTTGCGGCATTGCTTTCTGCCTTCTGGGCCTACGAAGGTTGGAGCACCATCGGCTACCTCGGAGGCGAAATAAAAAACCCACAGCGCAATTTGCCGCTTGCATTAATATTCGGGGTGTTGTTTGTGATGGCCGTTTACTTAGCGGTCAATTTTACTTACCTCTATGTGATGCCCATCGATCAACTGGTGGACAATCAGCATTCGCAAAATTCAATCGCTGCCGTGGTGGTGGTGAAACACATTTTAGGAAATGCCGGTGGGTTGGTCATTTCGCTGCTGATTTTAATCACCACGTTGGGTTGCACCAACACCACCATACTTGCGGCACCGCGATTATATTTTGCGATGGCCAAAGAAGGTTTGTTTTTTAAAAGTGCGGGGAATCTGCACCCAAAATATAATACACCTTCAACTGCTTTTGTATTTCAGGCCGTGGTGGTGAGTTTGCTCATCATCAGCGGCAGCTTCGATCAACTTACCGATATGCTCATCTTCGCTTCGTTTATTTTTTATGGTGCTACCACGTTGGGGGTTTTTATTCTTCGCAAAAAAATGCCCAATGCTCCCCGGCCTTACAAAACATGGGGCTACCCGATTGTTCCGGCCATCTTCATTTTATTTTGTGTGGCCTTGCTGATCATCACCTTTGCAAGCAAACCACGCGAAGCGATGATGGGCTTGGTGCTGATGCTCTTGGGTGTACCTTTTTATTTTTATTGGAAGAGGGCGAATCGTTAATCGTTATTTGTTAATGGTTGTCGATGGAACGGTTACGGGTTAACCCTTCAAGGCATTCTCCAGTAATTTCTTCAACACTATCATGTCCACATCTTTCAATCGTTTGATGTACAAACATCCCTTCCCCATTTTGTGTTTGCCCAATTTTTCCAAGAGGCCTTGGCTCACCGAGCCGCTCATAACATAAATCACCAAGCTCGTTTTGCGAGGGGCAAATCCAATTTTAAAAAAATCGCCTTCGCGGCCACTTTCATATTTGTAATGATGGTCGCCAAAGCCGATCATGGTAGCACCCCACATTTTGGGTTGGTGGCCGCCTACCGATTTCATCAGGTCGATCAGCGCCAGACTGTCTTTTTTCTGTTGCTCGTCTTTGATCGCAGCAATAAATTTTTCTACGCTTGCTATTGTTTTTTTGGTTTTGTTTTCTGCCATGACATTAATATTTAATTATGAAAGGTGAAACGGATTACTCAAATTTAGAAAGATAAAATTCAAATGTCTTCACCCACCGAACTAAAACGCACGCTCTCTCCCCTGATGGTTTGGGGGCTGGGCGTGGGCTATGTGATTTCCGGGAATTATTTCGGCTGGAACCTCGGCCTGGAAAAGGGTGGAACACTCGGGATGGCCATCGCTCTTTTTTTCATCATCATTCTTTATATCACCTTCACGTTCAGCTATACCGAGTTGGCATGTGCTATTCCCAAATCCGGTGGTGCCTTTGATTATGCAAAGCGTGCGCTTGGAAACGATCTCGGCTTCATCGCAGGCATGGCGCAAAATATTGAATTCATCTTTGCTCCGCCCGCTATTGCTTTTGCCATTGGCGCTTACTTCAATATCCTTTTTCAAAACGTGCCAGTCGTTGTCATAGCTA
Source organism: Bacteroidota bacterium (assembly GCA_043780615.1). Classification (GTDB taxonomy): domain Bacteria; phylum Bacteroidota; class Bacteroidia; order Cytophagales; family Cyclobacteriaceae; genus ELB16-189. The sequence goes on from JAYWDN010000033.1 coordinate 11,325, forward strand.
TCCTCGCGTACCTCATTTTTTTTTCATTGAATGTTGCCGGAGTAAAAATTGCTGCAGTATTTGAGTTGGGTGTTACCACATTGGCGGTCGCTGCTGTCTTTCTGTTTTGCGGAATTACGTTTCAGCATTTTGAATTCGATCACCTTAAAATAAATGCGTTTCCTTTCGGATGGTCGGGCGCTTTTGCGGCCGTGCCTTTTGCGATATGGTTTTTTCTCGGCATCGAAGGCGTGGCCAATCTTGCCGAAGAAGCCATCAACCCCAAGCGCACCATCATGCTTGGATTTGGTTCCGCGATTTTTACTTTAGTGATTTTATGTCTGCTCACGTTCACCGGCTCCATTGGTATTGCCGGATGGGAAGCCATCGTTTTCAAACCAGACGGCACCACTTCTGATTCACCATTGCCACTCGCGATGGCGCACATTGTCGGCAACAACAATTGGCAATACACTCTATTAATAACGGTAGGCTTGTTTGGATTGGTGGCATCGTTTCACGGATTGATGCTCGCAGCAGGACGATCAACGATGGAGTTTGGTCGAGTGAATTATGCTCCCGCTTTTCTTGGAAAAATCCATCCACGCTTTCAAACTCCCGCCAACGCACTTTTTGCAAACATGCTCATCGGCATCCTCGCGCTGCTCACAGGCAAGACAGGAGAGATCATCACCATCTCTGTTTTCGGAGCACTGACCTTGTACATCCTTTCAATGATCTCATTATTAAAACTCCGTCAAAAAGAACCAGCGCTTTATCGCCCGTTTCGCGTGCCCTTGTATCCCTATTTTCCAATCGTTGCATTGGTGATTGCTTCATGCTCATTTGTAGCGATAGCATTTTATAATAGTAAATTGGCATTGATTTATTTTTTGATTTTGGGAATGAGTTATTGTTTATTTAAAATCGTGAAGAAAATATAAATTGTAAATTGTACTTTGTATTTGGGTGTATCACAGTTTTGAGAATGACGACCTAGTTAAGCTTTTGTGTATTCCTTCGTGACTTAGTGCCTTCGTGGCTACAAAGACTAGGCCACAAAGAAATGCAAAGCTGTCCGTACACCCTCGTAGCTCATACTTCACATATCAAAATCTCAATTCTCAAATCACACATCTCAAATGACAACTCGTTCCATCATCGACTACGTTAAATCACATCCTTCCGGAAAAGTCAAAATCGCTTGCTCGGATATTGACGGCATCCTTCGCGGAAAATATATTTCAACAGAAAAATTTCTTTCCATTGTAGAGGGAGGCACTACTTTCTGCGATGTGATTTTTGGCTGGGACAGCAACGATGTCGCTTATGATAACACTTCGTTCACAGGTTGGCATTCCGGCTATCCGGATGCACCAGCTCGATTAGACCTCAATACCTTCAGAAAAATTCCGTGGGAAAATGATTTGCCTTTTTTTTTAGGCGAATTAATGGATGAGAAAAATAAACCGTCTCACGTTTGTCCGCGACAGCTACTAAAAAAAGTTTTAAACGATGCCACCCGCGAAGGCTACGTTCCGATTTTCTCACAAGAGTTTGAGTGGTTCAATTTTGCGGAAACTCCTCAAAGTGCCTGTGCAAAAAATTTCAAAGACCTTACTCCGATCACTCCCGGAATGTTTGGCTATTCCATTCTGCGCACTACGTTACAAAATCCGTTTTTCCATGATCTCTTCGACCTCTTGAATAAATTTGATATTCCCATCGAAGGGCTTCATACCGAAACTGGCCCGGGAGTATTGGAAGCCGCGATCACTCACTCAGGGATTTTAGAATCAGCCGACCGCGCCTTGCTTTTCAAAACTGCCGTGAAAGAAATTGCCTATCACCACGGCATCATGGCTACGTTCATGGCGAAGGTGAGCGAAACGCTTCCCGGCTGTGGCGGGCATGTGCATCAAAGTTTATGGGACAAATCCTCAAAGAAAAATCTCTTTCACGATGCAAAAGACAAGCATCACATGAGTGCGCTGATGAAGAGTTACATCGCGGGCCAGTTGTATTGCCTGCCGCATCTCTTGCCGATGTACGCACCAACTATCAACAGCTACAAACGTTTGGTGGAAGGAGCATGGGCACCAACTACATTAACCTGGGGAATGGACAACCGCACGGTGGCTTTGCGTGTGCTGAGTGGAGGAAATAAATCCTGCCGTGTTGAAACGCGCGTGATTGGCTCGGATGTAAACCCTTACCTGGCTATGGCTGCCGCGCTTGCTTCAGGTTTGTACGGCATCAAAAAGAAATTGAAACTACAACCGGAAACCAAGGGCAATGGTTACCGCGACTACTCGCACGGAACTTTGCCAACTACCTTGCACGAAGCTACTGAAGCGATGAAGAAATCCGCGATAGCAAAAGAAATTTTAGGAGAAAGTTTTACAGAACACTTTGTACAAACGCGCGAGTGGGAATGGCGCCAGCATTTAAAACCCGTCACTGACTGGGAGATGAAAAGGTATTTTGAGATTATTTAATAATTGAGTTCTTCATATTGGCCTGCAATTTGTAATTTTGATCTCATGCGTAAAGCTGTTTTCATACCTTTTGAAAAGAAAAAAGACCAACAGGTTGCCTTTGATGCTTCGCTCACTGGCCAGCAACGCATCGACCGCATGTTTGAATTGATTGATGCCACCATGCATCTTCAAAAGAAGTACACCTTCATTCCTTCCGAAAACTCTATTACCCTCAAGCGAAAGAAGTAATGGAGAACTATCGCAAAGACCTTGATGTACTTTGTTCGTTGCTCAACAAAAACCAAGTGGAGTACATGATCGTAGGCGGACTCGCTGTAAACTATCATGGGTTCCAACGCGCCACGGGCGATATTGATATTTGGTATAACCCAACAGAAATCAATTATGATAAGCTTTTAATGTCCATCATGGATTTTGGATTTGAAACCAGTGACCTTGAGAATCAAAAATATTATAAAGTAAAAGGGGTTATCAACCTTTCGTTGGAACGGTTCACTGTCCAATTCCTTTCAATCATTCATGGAAAATTTTCATTTGAAGATGCCTATCAGGATGCTGAGGTTTTTAAAATCATTGAGCATAATGGAAAGGTAATGAGCTATGATTACTTGGTCAAGAATAAAATCATGGCAAGAAGGCCAAAAGACTTGGAAGATATTCGACAGTTAGAACTTAGGAACAAGAAACCCTAATTTCATTTCCGTATCTCGATAAAAAATACCTTCATGCTCAAATGCTCCACCAGCAAAATAATTTATCAAACTAAAGCCCTTGCCGAAGACGCATTGCTTGATGCCCACAGTCGCAATCAATATGCGGGCACAGGGCCGGTGGCTGTTTATCAATGTGAAGAGTGCGGCTATTATCATTTCACTTCCAAAGGGAAAATGAACGAAACCCTTGCGCAACAAATTGCCAGCGGGAAAATTAGGAGGCAGCAGGAAGCCAATCAATGGATTAACAAATTGAAAAAATGAATTCTTAAGTGTACTGGAATTCAACAAATGGAAACAACTATCCAATAACAGGAGGTCAACCCGTTGCTTGCCAAGGTAATGACATAAATTTTTCCATCACAGAAGGAGATTTCGTAAATCTATTAAGTCATCGTTGAGGTTTTATATTTACATGTCAATCCAATCTGTAAATCTTATGGTCAACCGATATGCCGGAGAGATTCACATCAATCCGATCCGCGTTTTACGAAACGATGACTTCAACAACGATGGTCAAATTAAAGACATTGAGGCTACGTTAAAAGAAGCGATCGAACTCAATCAAAAAATAGGTGTGCGCTTGCAGCAGTTCAAAGCGTGGCTCGACCAAAAAAAATATCCGGCAGCGATCCAGTTTCAATTTGCCGAAGGCGGCTACATCAGCATGAAAGGGCTAGCCGATGCACAACTAAAAGAACTTGCCTCGCAAGGCATGATTGAATTATTTGATTTCGCTACCGATAAAGGCTGGGTGAAAAAACATGGACAGCAATTCGGACTGGTGTGGGAGAATGGCAAAGCCGTTGCGATTTAATCGGCTTAGAAAAAATAAGATGAGTTAATTTTTTTTAAATTTTATCATCTCGGAAAATATTAAAAAATTTTATTCCGCATTTCCGCAATCCACCAAATGCTTGCGGGCTTGTCACTTCGTGAATGAAATGCCTGTCGGTGAACAGTGCATCGGGGTGACCATCGGCACGCTTCACGACATGGGCATCTCATATTTTTTTAGGGAATTATCTTTTATTATTCACAATTGTTAGTTCGATTTTTCAGGCTTCCAGCACCTCTGAAGTCTCTTGATGTCTTGTGAATATTTCGTAACTTTGCTTTCATGTTACAGCAATTGTTTTTGGTGGTGACGTTATCCGGTGCCTTGATCTATCTGGGAAGGATGATTTACAAATCCTTTAAGGCCGAAAGTTCTTGCGCCTCAGGTTGTGGCAAGTGCGCAGAGGCAAAACCAAAAGTAGATCTTACCAACTCCTAAATTTATTTCCGCAAGAAACAGGTTGAAAAAAGTTTCTATTACAATCAATTTTGATCCACTAAATTGACTGTAATATGAACACCGAAACTGATTTCAACTACCAACGCATCGAGCAGGCCATCCGCTTCCTCGAAGAGAATTTTCAACGCCAGCCAGAGTTAGACGATGTGGCCGAGAAGGTACACCTCTCTCCTTTTCATTTTCAGCGCATCTTTACAGAATGGGCAGGCATCAGTCCCAAGCGATTCTTGCAATTCCTCACGGTTGATTTTCTAAAAGACAAACTGAAGGAATCAAAAAATCTGATCGATGCAGCCGATGCCGCGGGCTTGTCGAGCCAGTCGCGGGTGTACGATTTGTTCACCACGCTGGAGGCCGTCACGCCACAAGAATATAAACTACATGGTGCGGGCATCCGCATTCAGTACGGATTTCACGAAACAATTTTTGGGCTTGCTCTCATTGGCGTAACCGAGCGCGGCATCTGCTGGCTTTCATTTTTACTACCCGATGAAGAGCCACGCAAAGAACTTGAAAAAATGAAAACACATTGGCACAATTCTGTTTTCCATCAAGACCAAGAGCTGACAAACGGATTCATTCAAATAATCTTTAACCGCAAAGACGCAAAGGCGCTAGGGAAACTCCACGTGTTCGTGAAAGGAACAAACTTTCAAATCAAAGTATGGGAAGCACTTTTGAAAATACCGATGGGCAGCGTGGCTACGTACCAAACTGTCGCTTCCACCGTTCACAGTCCGAAAGCCATGCAAGCGGTAGGCTCTGCGGTGGGCTCCAATCATGTCGCTTATCTCATTCCTTGCCATCGCGTCATTCGCAAAGATGGAATTCTGGGAGAATATAGATGGAGTGCGGCACGCAAGAAAAGTATTATCGGCTGGGAGATGGCGAAAGCTTCGTAGGTTTTACGAGTCAATACCAACACCTTGCATTTTCGTTGAGTTATTCCTGTGAAAAGTCGATTCCCGTTTCCATTTACTCACCAAGTTCTTGTGAATTTGTTCCCGGTAAACATCCGGCAATAATCCTTTCATCACGAGATATTTTACTCTCGTGTCGTACGTTTTTCTCTGAACCATGAATATGTTAGAACAAAAAAGCCCTAAGGCGTAGGGCTGCTATTAAAAGTTTAAAAAACCTATTTCAGTTTCTTTTTCGGTTTGCCTTCAACGATTTGCCTGGCGTTTAACTTACTCACCACCTTGTCTCCGGTTCTTAATTCAATCTCTTTTCGTGCATTTCCGGCAACGGCACCACCTTGATTGGCAATCACTTTACTTTCATCCAATGTCGTTGGCTTTTTCTTTTTTGAAATCTCCGAAGTGGTCGCCTCTGCCAGCATGTTCAACACCAATTCTAAGTTTGTCATGTGGTCGCGAAGGTTTTCCTTTTTCAAGTCCTTATGTTTCTTGTATTGCTTTACAGACTTGCCGCTCCAAGCTTTGGTGATAATGTCTGTAAGAACGGCAAAGTCCATTCCTCTTTTAACTCCTCGGTTTTCCCATTCGTCTGTTAGCTCTTTTCGAACTTCAATGCTTTTTAGTCTTTGGTTTATCCATGCTTTGCTGTATCCTTTAGCCAGATAAGTTTCCATTGCGCGGTCAAAGCTTAATTCGGGGTCTTCCGTTTCTTCAATTCTTTCATATCCGACTTGGGCTAACCACTGTTTGAATGGTTCTGCTTTGGGTGATGGAATAGATTGAATTAATCTTAATATTTGAGCCGTGTCGGCAACGTCAGTTTGGTAGAATTTGCCATCTGAGGACATCATTTTCAGTTGTCCGATATTTTCGGACAACTCACTTCCTTCCTTTTTCAGTTTGGTTTTCAGGTCGTTCCAATACTTTCTTGGCCTGTCGGTTCCGGTCAAAGCTTCAATTACATCAATAA
>JAYWDN010000034.1:0-6815 GCA_043780615.1 Bacteroidota bacterium
AACACCTTGCAGCCATACTTCAGCGCACTGCGCAATACTTTTTCCGTGCCTGCCACATTGGTTTCAATGGTATGCACTGGGCGTTCTACAATTAACTGAACACCCACGGCTGCCGCCAAGTGAATGATGATATCCGATTCGGAAGAAAGGCGATCAAGCACCAACTCATCGCTAATATCGGCCCGCACAAAACTAAAATTTGCATTACCATCAAATTGTTTTATGTTTTCGATAGAGCCGGTTGATAAATTATCGATGGCGGTAATAGTATGATTGCTTTTTAAGAGCAACTCGGTTAGGTGCGAGCCGATGAAGCCAGCACCTCCGGTGATCAGAATTTTATTTGTTTGCATCTGTTTAAAATGATTTGATCATTAGTCTATACAATGAAAGCATTTTTTTGTTCCACAAGATTGAAAATCCGTTGCGTTTTCTCAAAATTATAATTTTATCGAGAACAAAATTTGCTTTTGCTTGATAGCGCAAAGTAGTTTTTTTAACAAGTTCTATAAACAAGTCAGTCATCTCGCTTGGTCGGTCCACCGTTCTACCTCTAACCCAGTTAATCAAATCAGTTGTACGGGGTTCTTTCCTTTTCAAAATATCTTCGATAGCATTCGTTGCAATCAACAAAGCTGCTTCACCCTGTTCTGTGTTTTTTGTGAATGTCCAACTCTGTTGGTGGCTTCGGTACTCAATCAAGGCATCTTCAATGATATTGGCTTGGCAGTGCTCCATCATTTTTAACCAAAGATGATAGTCTTCACCATGCTTTAATTCATAATTAAGGTTATGTAGTCTCAACACTTCCATTCGCAGCATTATGGTAGAATGAAAAAAAGGGTTTTTAAAAAGAAGTTTCCAGCGTATCTCGGTGTCATCTTTAAATACCTCAATTTGATGATTTCTTTTTCCAACAGCATCTATTGTAATAAACCCAGTTCCCAATAAACCAACATCATAGCGGGCTTCTAAATATTTTACTTGCCGTTCCAATCGGTGAGGCATTGCAATGTCGTCTGAATCCAGCCTTGCCATATACTTTCCTTTCACAGTTTTCATTCCTTGTTGCAAGGCGGGCGTCACTCCTCCGTTTTCAGAGAGATCGATCAAAATAATTCGCTTGTCAGTCAACGATTTCACATACTGAAGTGAGCCGTCCGTTGAGCAATCGTTAACAATGATAAATTCAAAATTTGTAAAAGTTTGCTTTAAAATACTTTCTACCGCCAAGGGCAAATATGGCATCCCGTTGTACACCGGCATCAATACCGAAACGAGTGGTGGGATTGACGTCATTATAGTTTTGTCCCAAATCCTAAACTGCTCACCGCACCAATGTTGTTCAGCTTGCCCGAAGCTTGCACTTCGCCCCAAAATTTAATCACGCCATCCCATTTTCCTTTAATGTCATGGAAGGCAATGATGCCACCTTTTTTTACGTGTGGATAAAATACTTCAAAGTCGGCCTTCACATCATGGTATTCATGTGAGCCATCAATGAATAAAATATCGATGGGTTTATTCCAATGTTTAGCCACTTCAAGTGAGTTCTTTTTTATGGGTGTGATGTATTCTGTCAAACCACAACGATCTACATTCGATTTAAAAATATTTTCAAATTCTACGTTTCCATAATCTCCACCATCGCCTTCGAAAAGATCAATGGCATAAATATGTTTTTTCGTGCCAATACATCCAAAACCGAAACTTACCGTTGACCTGCCTTTGAAACTTCCAATCTCCACAATCACCGCATCGTGGGTTGCCTTTTTTGCTGATGTAAAAAGCCACCGCTCTTGCATGGGGCTTTTTAAAAAACCTTCAACAGTCTCAATTGTCGAATACACTTTTTTGAACGCTCTTTCTGTAGAGTCAAAAATGTGGTAAATATTTTTTTTATATTTTCTTAGTTGTTTCAGCATACGATTAGTCCCACTTTCCGTTCACTAAAAATTTTGGTTGTTGGCGAGTGTACTTGTTGCTCTTGACACCCGAGCCAAAAAAATTCCCTTCTAAAACATCCAAATAACCCACACCAAATTCGGGGCAATCTGCCACTTGACCATTTTCCATAACTAGTGCTTTCAGTAAATAGCGTCCTTCCGGCAAAGGTAAGTTTGAAATGGAGCAACAAAAACTTCCGGTGCCCTTAATCACTGAATACATTTTTTCAGTATAAGAACTGTATAATATAAAGAGAAGGCTATCGTCTTCTGTGTCGTGTACTGAAATGCCCACGTCAACAGCGGCAAACTGATTTGTTGATTGGTACCCCAAGCGCACACTAAAATTTTGCCCTGATTGTAAAGTGCTTACCCCATTGCCCTGTTCATCCGCTAACCAAAATGAAGTCAGTACGATTTTGCCCGAACCTGATCGGGAAATGGCTGGGCCAAAAAAGTGACCATCGTTCTGAGGCCGAAACTCGCTAACATATTGCTTCACGGCTTCTCTTGCCACTCCCGAAAACAAAATTTTCCCCTGATGAAGCATCAGTCCTTTTGAACAAAGCCCCTCCACAGCCGCCATGTTGTGGCTCACAAACAAAACCGTGCGCCCACTGCGTGCCACATCATTCATCTTGCCGAGGCACTTGCGTTGAAAACCCAAATCGCCCACGGCCAGCACTTCATCAACAATTAATATTTCGGGTTCAAGGTGTGCGGCCACCGCAAAGCCCAAACGTACTTTCATTCCACTTGAATAATATTTCACTACGGTATCGATGTGTCGCTCTACGCCACTGAAGTCAATAATCTCGTCAAATTTTTTATCGATCTCTTTGCGCGTCATGCCGAGGATAGTGCCGTTCATGTACACATTTTCCCTTCCGGTAAGATCGGGGTGGAAACCCGTGCCCACTTCGAGCAACGAAGACACGCGCCCGTTCAGTCGCGCCTCGCCCACGGTTGGCTCAGTGATGCGGCTTAGTATTTTTAGCAGCGTGCTTTTGCCTGCCCCGTTGTGGCCAATGATACCAAGGGTTTCGCCATGCTTCACTTCAAAGTCAATATCTTTCAATGCCCAAAAAACAGTTTCATCATCGCCCTCAAACCGAGTCAATTTTTTTAGGTTAGAATAATTTCGAAAAGGAGCTTGGATAGAATGAAGGATCGATTTCACTAATGAATCGTGGGCCGTTTCTTTCGCACCGATGCGAAACCGTTTTCCTAACCCATTGACTGAAACTGCTACATCGCTCATACCTTAGGCCACATCGGCAAAGTTTTTTTCCATTCTTCTAAAATAAAAAGTGCCTGTAACAAAGATAAATATTGCCACCGCGCCTCCGAAGCCGATCATCTGCCACGGCATGGGCTGCGTGTGCAAAAATATAGAACGAAACCCCTCGATCACGCCTGCCATTGGGTTGAGCGAATAAATTATTTTGTATCGTTCGGGCACTTTAGAGGAGGAGTAAACCACCGGTGCCAGGTACATCAGCAGCTGCACCAAAAAGTTTAGCGCATGCTTCACATCGCGGTATTGCACGGCCATGGCCGATAGCCACAAGCCAATACCCAAAGAGGCCAGCAATAAAATCAGCATCAATAGTGGTACGTAAATCACTTCATAAGAAAAATTGAATTTGAAGATGAGCAAGGTGATGAGCAGCAAAACAAAGGTGATCAGAAAATCAAGGAGCTTAGAAAGCGCTGCCGACAACGGTAGCACCAACCGAGGAAAGTAAACTTTGGTGATCAAGTTTGTATTTGTAACTAAACTGTTTGCCGACTCGGTGAGCGTGTTGGCAAAATACGTCCACGGCACCAAAGCCGTGAGGCTAAAAATAAAATAAGGTACGCCATCCGATCCCACCTTTGCCAACCGACCAAACACCAACGTAAAAATAAGCGTGGAGACTAGTGGCTGAATCACCGCCCAGCCTATACCCAAAACAGACTGTGCGTATTTTGCTTTGATGCCGCGCACTACTAAAAAATATAGAAGATCGCGGTAGCGAATGAGTTCATTGATGTCAACTGCTTTCCAACCCGATGATGGTTTGATGTGGACGTGTGTGTTTCGTTCCATTAGCTGAATTGAACCAACCTTAATTTATTTGAGCAAAAAATCTACTCCTAAAGTTTTTATCCTTCATCGTAGTAGCCCCCATTGCTCTTCTTCTTTCTTCCGTAGCCATACCCATACCCATAACTATAGCCGTAGCCATAACTATAGCCATAGCCTGGGCCTGTTTTATAAATGTCGTTGAGCAGCAAGCTGATGTTTTTTATTCTTCCACTTCGGTAATATTCTTCTGCGTTTTTTAGCAACTCGCGTTGTGTAAAATTTTGGCGCACCAAGAAAATCGAATGATCGGCAAAGCGCGAAAGCACAAAGGCATCTGCCACCAAAGCAATGGGCGGGGTGTCTAACACCACATAGTCATACTCCTTCATCAAATCATTGATCAGCATTTCCATTTGCGGCTTCATCAACAACTCGCTCGGGTTGGGTGGCACTGGCCCTGAAGACAACAAGAAAAGATTATCGTGGGCAGTGGCCTGAATACATTCTTTCGCATCACCAAGCCCTGAGAGAAAAGTACTCAGGCCTTTATCATTTCGCAGGCCAAAGTCTTCATACAATTTTGGCTTGCGCATATCCGCACCGATGATCAATGTCTTTTTCCCCGACATGGCAAGCACCGCGGCTAGGTTGATGCTCGTAAATGTTTTTCCTTCGCCACTGATGGAACTGGTCACCAAAAATATTTTTTTGTCTTGGTTGCCGGTAAAGTAATTCAAGTTGGAGCGCAAGGCCCGAAATGATTCGGCAATCGAAGACTTGGGTCTTTTCATGACTACAAAGTTTTCATTGATCTTGCTATGACCAATGCCACCAATAAACGGGATGGTGGTGATCTTATCAATATCTTCTTTGGATTGGATTCGGTTATTGAAAAAATCAGCCAAGAAGAAAAACGCAAAGGGAACAAGCAGCCCGATCAAGACAGCGAGGTAATAATTCTGTTGTGTCTTTGGCGAGATCGCACCGCCTGCCCGCATGGGTGGGTTCACTACAAAAATATCGGATGTGTTGCTGGCCTTAGAGATTTGTGCCTCCGAACGCTTCTGCATCATAAAAATAAAAAGGTTTTCCATCAGCGTGTAGCTGCGCTTCACCGTGATGAACTCTCGCTCGGTGGCGGGCAAAGAGCTTACCTGTGCTTCGATGATCTTGACTTGCCTGTCGATAAGGTCGGTCTGCAATTTGTCGGTAGAGCGAAGCGTGCGAATCGCTTCAAAAATATTTTTTTTGATCTGGTTCACGCGTAAAAGTTTTTCGGTGAGCAAAGGGTTTTTCTCTTTGTTCATATCGCGCCCCAGCCAAATGTCACTTTGGTTTTTCATCAACTCAATAATGAGATTTGAAACCACGCCATCAGATACGCCCATGGCAGAAGGCAGTATAATCTGATCGAGCTCTTCGCCATTGTTGAGGTACTTATTCAAGTAATCATAATAATTTTCGCGGATCAAAAATGCGGTTCTTTCTTCTTCTATTTTTTCAAGTTTTCCTAAGTATTTTTCGGCCTTGTCGCTCAGTTCCAACCCTTGTCCTATTTTTTTGAACTGGAGCATTTTGCCCTCCACGGTTTTCATTGAATCGGATATATCTTGAATTTGACTTGAAATGAAATCTATTGTGCGCGTGGCCGTTTGATTCTTTTTATCAAGATCATTTTGCTGGTATCTTCTAATCAATCCTTTGATGAAATCAATTTCGCGCTCCACGTTGGCTCCATTGATTTTTAAATTGATTACACCTGAACCTAGCTCTGCCCAAGTCACGAGGAGCTTTGAAACATATTGACCTGTGACACTCACTTCATCAGAAATGTTCATCACAAAGGCAACATTCTTATAACTTTCGATGTGGTTGCTACTGCGCTTTTTAAAAACAAACCGGTTGCCACCGAAGCTAATGGTATCGCCAATAAAAAAACGTTTAGCTTCCGAATCGGGCGAAGGATTCGGTTGCAGCGTGAACTCGTTCGAAGAGATGATTTTAAAAATATGGCTGCCCTGCTGCACCGTTTGGTCTCTGATCAAAATCGCATCGACCGGAACTTTATCATAGGCATCGGTAATTTGCAGTCTCCCCTTGTTGTAAAACGAAACATCGTAATTCAAATCTTCCACCACACTTTGAATGATCGGGTAAGACCTAATGATATAGGGTTCATTTAAATAATTGCGGTACTGATTAACAAGGGCACTATTAAAAATCAATTCCGCTCCGGTGCTTTCTTGCGACTGACGAATGATTATGGAAGCCGAAACCGGATAGATGCGCGTGGCATAACGATTGGTAAAGTAGGCATAGGCCCACACAATGGCGAGCGAGCCCACCACTGCATACCAATAACGAACGGCACGAAAGAGGACACGCTTGAAATCGATCGGCAGCCCCGCTTGGGTTTTGGTATTTTGTGCGCTATCTGAAAATGGGGAGTCCACGGTTACTTCTTGGTATAAGTAAAAACAACAAGGGCCAAGGTGAGCACCGAAATCACCAACGTAAAATTCTGACTAAAATATTTTCTGAAGGTGCGTTGTTTCAATGGGCGAACAATAAGAATGTCTCCTTGTTGCGTGTAGAACAATGGCGATTTGTACAACTCTTCGCTCAATAGATTTACATAATAAACTTCTGCTTTGTTGTTGTATTGGCGGATCAGTTTTATGTTGGCGCGGTCGGCCAATTCGCCCAAGCCACCCGCAAGCCCAATTGCCTCCAGTACGGATACTCTGTTATAATTGATGGTGATCAGCCCTTCGCGGTTCACTTCGCCTAAAACGGTG
>JAYWDN010000035.1:0-6811 GCA_043780615.1 Bacteroidota bacterium
CCGCCCAACGTGAAGCTGAGATAAGGGCCAGTATTAAAGGATAATTTTTTATTAACAAAGTAATGAATTGCAACTGGCAAAGTGAGGTAGTTGATGTCAACATTCTCTGAGGTAGCCTGTATCTGGTATCCCATTCCCATATAGCGAACTCCCAATCGTAAACCGAGCTGTTCATTGAATCCAACTTGATAAAAAATTCCGAGCGTTGGCTTGGCCGCATTTTGGTAAAACCCAGTTCCTGCTTGAGTGCTGTTAAAAAGGGTGGTGGAAAAATGTGTTCGTTGATTAGCCACATTAACTCCTGCATCAATACCGAAGAAAGATTTTTGTGATTGCGCTTGCATGGCAATGCATGCCACAACCAAGAGAATCAATAGTTTTTTCATACAATCAAAATTAGATTTTTTTGAATTCTCTTTGTTACTTTTTACTTGCTAATGGATTATTGATTCAGATGAAAAAAGTTTATTGGATTATTTGAGAAAAAGGCAAAGAGATTGGGGTTCAGTGGCTTCTCAAAATTTTAAACAGATTTTAAAAAAATTATCAAACAAAAGTCTAAGCGTCTTGCTCCGCCTCCAAAAAAATAATTATAAAATTTCTTCCGCCTAAAGCAGATTCATCTTCAACAAGGTAATTCATTATTTTTTGCACATCCCAAAAATCCTTTTACCTTTGTGCCACTTCTTAGTGAATTGTTTTAGAGGGGACCGCAAGTCCCCTCTTTTATTCTATGGACCTTAAAGAAAAAATAATAGAGCTGGCTCAAGCAAGCCTCATCAACCCCGCCCATTTTTTGGTGGACGTGGTGGTGAGCAAGCACAAGCCGTTGAAATTCACTGTAATACTTGATGGCGACAACGGCATCACCATTGATGATTGTGCCAGCGTGAGCCGAGCGATGAACAACACGTTGGAAAGCCAGGTCGATGAACCGTACGCGCTAGAGGTGTCAACACCGGGGCTTGACCATCCGCTAAAATTGAAGCGGCAGTATGAAAAGAACAAAGGCCGCAAATTAAAGGTGGTGCTTAAAGACAGGGAAATAGTTTTGGGCTTGCTGAAAGAAGTTGTTGAAGAGAAAATCATTCTGGAAACAGAAAACAAAGAAGGGAAAAAGATCGAAATGAAAATGATGGATATCCCTTTTGCAGAAATTGAAAAAGCATTTGTAACCGTATCTTTTAAATAGACAGAACCATGGACGCATCAACCTTAATTGAATCGTTTGCCGATTTTGCCAAACAGAAAAACATCGACCGGCCGACCATGATCCGCATCCTCGAAGATGTGTTTCGCAACATGATCCGCAAAAAATATGTGCAAGACGACAACTTCGACATCATCGTCAATGCCGACAAGGGTGACTTAGAGATCTGGCGCTTTCGCGAAATCGTTGAAGACGAATCGGAAGACATCTGGGACCACGACAAGATCAGTCTCACCGATGCACAGAAAATCGAACCCGATTTTGAAGTAGGCGAAGAAGTGGCCGAAGAAATCCACCTCGAAGATTTTGGCCGCAGGGCAGTGACCACCGCGCGCCAGGCGTTGATCCAAAAAGTGAAAGATTTGGAGAAAGACATCGTCTTTCAAAAATACAAAGACATCGTGGGCGAGATCATCAGTGGCGAAGTCTATCAGGTGTTGAGCCGCGAGGTGCTGCTCATCGATGCCGATGGCAATGAAATTGCTATTCCGCGCAGCGAGCAGATTCAAAAAGACCGCTACCGCAAAGGCGAAACCATTCGTTCCATCGTACACAAAGTGGACATGGTGAACGGCAGCCCTAAAATTATTTTGTCGCGCACATCACCGGTTTTCCTCGAGCGATTGTTCGAGCAAGAAGTACCCGAGGTGTATGACGGCCTCATCACCATCAAGAAAGTGGTGCGTGAGCCGGGCGAGCGCGCCAAAGTAGCGGTAGAAAGTTATGACGATCGCATCGACCCAGTGGGTGCATGTGTGGGGATGAAGGGCTCACGGATTCATGCCATCGTGCGCGAACTACAAAACGAAAACATTGATGTAATCAACTTCACGGAAAATATGGAGCTCTATATTCAGCGTGCATTGAGCCCCGCAAAAATCGTGAGCATCAAGATCGATAAAGACAATGGCCGCGTGGCCGTGTTCCTCAAGCCCGATCAGGTTTCATTGGCCATCGGTAAAGGCGGGCTGAACATAAAACTTGCCAGCCGATTGGTGGGCATGGAGATCGATGTGTTCCGCGAAACCGATGGCACGGTACAAGAAGAAGACGTTGACTTGGAAGAGTTCAGCGATGAAGTAGAAAGCTGGGTGATCGATGAACTCAAGCGCATCGGCCTTGACACCGCACGAAGTGTGCTCGCGCTGAACAAAGAAGAGTTGGTGCGCAGAACGGATTTGGAAGAAGAAACGGTAGACTTGATCTTGGGCGTATTGAAAAAGGAATTTGAATAATTACGATAAGAACAAAGTGGGTTTTACAATAGGATAAACTCGCAAATCAATAAAATATAGAGATATTTGAGCATGGCAGAAGACAAGGGGATACGATTAGGACAAGCATCGCGCAAACTCAACGTGGGCCACAATACCATTTTGGATTTCTTGGCCAAGAAAGGTTTTGTCGTTGAGAATAACCCAAACGCCAAGCTGACAGTCGATCAGTTTGCCATGCTGGCAAAAGAATACGCTTCTTCTGCCTCCGAGAAATTAGAAGCCTCTGGCCTCACCATTGGCACAAAGCACAATGAGCCCGCAGCAACAAAAGCTGAGCCTGAAACCCACCGCAAAAAAGTGGACGAAGAGGAGAGCATGCTCATTAAAAACCTCGGCTCGAAAGATATTGTCAAACACAAAGAAGAAGCTAGGCCTGATAAAGTAGAGATTGAAAAACCAAAGTTGGAAGGCTTCAAAGTAGTGGGCAAACTTGATCTTGAAAAGAAGAAAGCCAAAGAGCCCGAAGTAGAAAATGTTGCTGTCAAAGAAAAAGAGAGACTAGCAGAGGTTAAGGCCGAGCCAGAAATAGAAAAAACAGTGGTGCCTGCGTTGCCCGAGTTGGAGTTGATCAAGGCAAGGGCTGGCCGACTTCAAGGATTAAAAGTAGTTGACAAAATAGAGCTGCCCGTTGCCTCTTCTGATCCTGCAAAGAGTGCAGCTCAAAAACGACCGCGCAAGCGCATTCCCAATTTCAATGATGGCAAAGGCGCACGGCCATCGGGCGGAGGCCCTGGCGGCCCCAACAAAAAGCCCGCACCGAGAGTACAAAAAGTTGAGCCCACCGATAAAGAAATTCAAGATCAAATCCGTGCCACACTTGCTAAGCTAAGCGGTGGCCAAAAGAAATTCACAGGAGCAAAATACCGCAAAGTAAAACGGCAAGCCGTCTCCGAGGCAGAAGTAGAGCGCTTGCAGCAAGAGCAAGAACAGTCGAAGACCTTGAAAGTGACCGAATTTATTTCGGCTAATGATTTGGCTTCGTTGATGAATGTCTCCGTCAACGATGTGATCTCAACGTGTATGGGCTTGGGCATGTTCGTCTCCATCAACCAGCGTCTTGATGCAGAGGGCATCACCGTGATTGCCGATGAGTTTGGTTTTGAGGTGCAGTTCACCACCAACACCGAAGAAGAAACCGAGGCCGTAGAAGAACAAGACGCTGAAGAAGAGTTGAAGCCGCGCGCACCGATCGTTACCATCATGGGCCACGTTGACCACGGAAAAACTTCGTTGCTCGATTACATTCGCAAAACAAAAGTAGTCGCATCAGAAGCGGGAGGAATCACTCAGCACATCGGTGCCTATGATGTGACCACTCACAGCGGACAAAAAATTGCATTCTTAGATACCCCCGGTCACGAAGCGTTCACTGCTATGCGCGCGCGCGGAGCCAAGCTCACCGACATTGCAATTATCGTAATCGCTGCCGATGATGATGTGATGCCACAAACAAAAGAAGCCATCAACCATGCACAAGTAGCGGGCGTGCCGTTGGTGATCGCCATCAACAAAATTGATAAGCCATCGGCTAATCCAGAAAAAGTAAAAGAGTCCCTTTCCAAAATAAATATTTTAGTAGAAGACTGGGGCGGCAAGTACCAATGCCAAGGCATCTCTGCCAAAACCGGGCAGGGCATTGATGAGCTGTTGGAAAAAGTTTTGCTCGAAGCAGAGTTGCTCAACCTGAAAGCAAACCCCGACAAGACTGCCGTTGGGTCGATCATCGAAGCCGAGTTGGACAAAGGTCGTGGTTACGTTTCTACGCTGATGGTGCAAGGCGGTACATTAAAAGTGGGCGACATCATGGTGGCCGGCTCAAACTATGGCCGCGTGAAAGCCATGTATGACGGAACGGGGGAAAAAATAAATCAGGCGGGTCCTTCTACTCCAGTGCAAGTGCTCGGCTTGGATGGCGCTCCGCAAGCGGGCGAAAAATTCCAGGTGATGGAAACCGACCGCGAAGCACGCGAGGTAGCCAACAAGCGCAGTCAGATTTTGCGCGAGCAGAGTATCCGTACGAAGAAACACATTACGTTAGATGAGATCGGCAGGCGTTTGGCAATCGGTTCATTCAAACAATTGAACGTGATCATCAAAGGTGATGTGGACGGTTCGATCGAAGCACTTTCTGATTCGTTGTTGAAACTCACCACCGAAAAAGTAGCCGTCAATATTCTTTATAAAGCAGTGGGCCAAATTTCGGAGTCCGATGTGTTGCTCGCCTCAGCATCCGATGCGATCATCCTGGGCTTCCAAGTGCGGCCTTCGGCTTCGGCACGCAGGCTTGCCGAAAACGAAGAAATCGAAATCCGTTTGTACTCGATCATCTACGATGCCATCAACGAAGTGAAGGCCGCTATGGATGGCATGCTTGAAAAAGAAATGCAAGAGGTGATTGTGGGCAATGCCGAAGTGCGCGATGTGTTCAAAATTTCTAAGGTGGGCACCGTGGCGGGTACTATGGTCACCGATGGCTATATCAAACGCAACAACCCCATCCGCCTCATCCGCGATGGCATTGTGGTGTATGCCGGCAAACTCAATTCATTGAAGCGCTTCAAAGAAGATGCGGGCGAAGTGAAGTCGGGCTTTGACTGCGGCATGGGCATCGAAGGCTTCAACGATATTAAAACAGGCGATGTGATCGAGAGCTACGAGATGAAGGAAGTGAAGCGATCCTTGTAGGATTTGTCGCCCTGCACCAAATGCAAATAGAAAGCAAAACCGTTTGATTACGCACTGCGCCCGCCATTTCTTTTAACCCCATGTTAGCGGCTCGCATTCTTCATCGTGTCTGCTACTATTTCCCATTCTTCTATTTCTCCATCTACTAATTTGAAAATTGGATGATTATCAAATGTCGATTTTGATTTGAGTTCTTTGTATTTATTATGATCTCTCTTTTCAAGTTTAATTAATAGATGCTCTACTTCATAATTCACCTGTCCCGTTGTAACCGGCACCTTACTTTTTCTAAATTTCCAATTAACTTTTTGTTTGTCGAAATCGAAATTTCTATTTACTGCTTCATGGTATACTTCACTCAAGTATTGGTTAATCAAATCATTTGGATATTTTGCTTTCTTGAATCGGTTGAGTTGAGGGTGATTTTTATAACCCTTAGTTTTCCCCTCCAAAACATGTTTAGCCAATAGTGTCTCCCTCCATAGGGCAACCAGTCCTTTTGTATCAAGATATTTTGGATGTAGTGACCAGATTCTCATTTACCTTTTCGCCAATATTATTAAACCTGCTTATTTCTTGTCGTCAGGTCTGAATTTTTCGTGTCTTGACGCTAACGGACACGGCTTGGCGATGTGGCGGCATTTGAAAAACGTCAGCCTGGAACCGCTGCCGAATAGAATTATACAAAGTTGAGCATATATTCGTCGCCCCGCCATATTGCCAAACCGCTTGTTGGCAGAAGTGGTTTGTCCGGCTGATAAAAGGAGCACGGGCATTTTCAGATTTTGTACATCTTGTTTTGATACAGCCGGAAAAGCATTGGTTGAATAAGCAATGGCACGCCATTCAGCTAAGTTTGCAATGAGTTGTTTCCAATCTTCGGCTGGTATCTCTTTGCTTATGTCGGAACCATAAAAATATATTATTGTGTGTCGCATCACAGCAACAGTATCACCTTGTTCAAAATCATGTTTAACAGGCTTCCATAAGTTGTTATAAAAATCATTGTATAATTTTTTGCCGCCAAATAAATCAGGCAACCAGCTTATGATTGGCGGTTCTGAAAGTGTTAAGCTTTGTACCAGTTGCGGATATTGTATTGCAAGAGTAAGCGCTATAATTGCTCCAAAGGAATGACCCACCAAATGAACTGGCGGAAGCTTGAGCTGAATAATTAATTGAGCTAAGTCACTTGCTTCTGTTTGAGCATAAAAATTTTTTACTTCGTTTGCATTTTGATTGGGATAATTAAATCTTCGGCTATAATCAATAACACGAAATTTTTTTGAGAATGAATCTATTTGAGGAACCCATGTTCTATAATCTTCCATGCCTCCATGCACAAAAACAATCGGCATACCTGCGCCGGTATCTATATAGTTTATTTCTGCATCAGCAATTTTAACATTCTTAAACTGACCGAAAGCAGATATTGCAGATACTAAAAAGATAATCAATAAAAAGTAGGTGAGTTTCACGTTAGTGTTTATGTGTCGGAATAATTATTGGGAATTAGAATTATCTCAATTTGCATTTCTGCCAACGGCTAGGCTTGCTGCAGGCGGGCGATTAAAATTTGAGCCCTTTCCCACATGCCAAGATAAATAAAGAACCACACAATTCTATGGCGCACACTCCC
>JAYWDN010000036.1:0-17541 GCA_043780615.1 Bacteroidota bacterium
TTGCCGATTAACTTGATACACATGCCCTGTTGCACTTCGGCAGGAGTTAAGGCTCTGTTCCATAACCGGACTTCGTCCATAGCTCCTTTGAATCGGTAAGTAACACTGTTTGAAATATAATAACCTGATTTAGCTATGTCGCCAGAAATACTAGATGCCATTGGTAAAACAGAACTGCCGCTAGAGTTACCTCCTACATTGATCCCGTTTATATATAAATCAATTATAAATGGAGCTGTCATAACAGCGCAAACGTGAATCCAGCGACCTAAAACATTTTGCGCATTCGCAATTTTTCCTCGTCTATACGCAGGGCTATTTCCGCCAGTTCCATCACCAAACTCGCACCCAATAGCAGTAGGACTAATAAAAAAAATAAAACCACGGTAAACCAGAGGATTATCGTTGGTGGCAAAAATTGGGTTTAATCCACTGGTAGGATCTAAGTATACCCAAGCAGAAACAGTAAACGGCAGATTTACATTGTGATATATGTCGCCATAACTAACGTAGTTACTATTACCATCAAACTGAATTGCTCGACCAGAGCCAACATTATCTGTCTGTGCTAAAACGTTTACAGTAATAAAATAAACCCCCAAGTATTTCAAATGTCACATGTCGTCAACTAAATTATAAGCTAAATTAAAAATTATTATTAGAAGTAAAAATCTCATTAGTTGGATACGCTATATTTGTAACTCAATTTTAATGCACACCGCTCTTGTCATATCATTTAGTAGCATTAAACATGATGCTCGGGTTAAGCGACAAATTTTATTTTTAAAAAACAGCCTCGAAGTCCATGTGGCAGGTTATGATCAATTGAATCGGCTTCAAATTCATCCCCCACATCTATCTTTTATCAATAAAATAATATCGGGAATTTATTTGATTTTTAGGTTCTACCACAAAGCGTATGCTCTCCTCTATGGTCAACAAATCAATTTTAAAAATGATTTTGATCTCATCATCGCTAACGACATTGAAGCTTTGCCCCTCGCCTTTCAATATCGCGGCAACGCTAAAATTATTTTTGATGCGCATGAATACGCACCCCGACATTTTGAAAATAAATTGAGTTGGCGAGTTTTTTTTCAGGGCTTCAATAAATTTCTTTGTGCCAAGTATATTCCGATGGTTGATGGCATGATCACCATTGGCGAAGGCATCGCCAAAGAATATGAAAAGCATTACAACGTCAAGCCTGTTATTATCACCAACGCTCCTGCATATTGCAATATCCAACCAAAGAAAACAGATCCAAAGAAAATAAAATTAGTCCATCAGGGAATTGCGAACCCGTCAAGGAAACTTGAGTTGATGATTGAGATGATGGACTATCTGGATGATCGATTTTATTTAGACCTCATGCTGATGAAACCGATTCATCGGTCGAACATGATTTATTTAGAAAAATTAAAAAAAATAGCTTCGAAAAAAGAACGCGTCAGGTTTATTCCGCCAGTCAGTACCGAAGAGTTGATCCCCACACTCAATCAATACGATATTGGAATTGTGTTGATACCACCCATCAACTTCAATTATAAAAATACATTGCCCAACAAATTCTTTGAGTGCATTCAAGCCCGGATTGCTTTGGCCATCGCACCGATACCTGAACTAAAAAAAATCACTGAAAAATATAACCTTGGAGTAGTTTCAGAAGATTTTACTGCGAAGCGTCTCGCCCACAAATTAAACGCTCTGAGTGCCGAAGAAATTGATCACTTCAAAAAAAATACTTCAACGGCTGCGCAAGAATTGAACGCTGAAAAAAACGAAGTGATTTTCAATGATTTGGTCAGAAAAGTTTTAGGATGATTTAATTTCAATTACTTCCTTATAAATTCCTTCCATCATCTTCAAAAAATTTTCTATTGAAAACCGATCTGCAACAGACCCACGGATTTTTTCACGGTCGTAGGTTTTATAATTTGCCAGCATCCATTCAATCGCTGTTGTTAATTTTTCTATGTTTTGGTCTTCCACCAACATTCCATTTTCGGCAGTGACAAAATCAGCAGGGCCACCGTTGTCGAAGCAAACCACGGGAAGCCCTGCTGACATTGCTTCCACGAGGGCTATGCCAAATGTTTCAAAGCGGCTCGTATTCACAAAAAAATGAAATTGGTGCAGAAGTGCAGGCACAGCATCATGCGGCACATAGCCAATAAATTTACAGCGATCAGCAATGTTTAAATCAGTAGCAAGTTTTTTGTAGTCAGCAATCATCGCGCCATCGCCAGCAATAGTAAACGCAAAAGTTTGTTTTATTTTCGACAAAGCACGCAGCAACGTATCCAATCCTTTGACGTGCTTGGCCGAAGCAAGGCCGCCCATAAATCCAATTGAAACTTTACCTGATGGAAAAGAGCCGATAGAAAATCTTGCTGTATCAACAATGTTGGGAACTACAACCGCCTCAACGCTAGCATATTTTTTTATTTCGCTTGCGGCTTTATTGCTCACGGTGATCACCCGTGCTGCGTGGCGCATGGCAAACACCGTCAACTTTTTATGAACGATGCTCCTGAAATTATTATAAATAAAAGTATGCTCGGTGATCACGAACGGTTTGTTGATCCGCTTACTCACCCACCACGCCCAAAAGCCGCCCGGGTAGCCAATGTTTCCGTGGATGATGTCGGGTTTGAACTCGCGGGCAATCTTAATGGATACCGAGGCGCTGATTAAAAAATAATTCAATTGGTTGTAGATCGGAAGCGAACGGCTGATCACCAATCGGTATTCTTTTATGTTTTTATAAACACCCGTGTTCAATAAAAAAGATGAAAGTCCAAACTTATTGTAATCTACCTTGGAAGAAATCACCACCACCTCATGTTCCGTTGCCAACGCCAGTGCTTGCTCGCGCACAAAGATGCCGTGGTTTTTGGTGGCCTCATCGGGATACCACGGGGTAAGGAATAAGATTTTCATTTTCGCGGTAACGTCTTCCTTGCTGTTCGATTAAAAAATAAGTTATTGGCGGAAATATAAGAATTAAGGGCATCTCTAAAAACCTATCTTTTTATCACCTCAACCCTTCACCCTTCTCCAGAAGAGAAGGAAGGAGTTTTTAGAGATCCCCTTAAGTTATCAGGTTTGGAGCGCTGAGGCCTTACTCTATCCTTCTATGGCGGCCTAAGGCTTTGATATTGTGTCTGAAGAAAAGGAATTGATTTTCTTTCAGTTCGGCACAAAAATTATGTTTCCAAATGCTGGCAGGGGCACTCCGCGCTGAAGGCTGCCTTGCTTGGTGACTCCACAAGGCGTGTAATTCAGTTCGTTAAAAAATTTTGCCACATCACCAACGGAATAGCCTGCCGCACGGTAGGTCAGGTCGTTGATCTCTACCATCACGTGAGGGCGCCATCGCGCGATGCTGCTACGGGCGCCAACAAGTGCAGGCAACTCACTTCCTTCAATGTCTATTTTAATAAAATTAATTTTCTCTATCTTCAATAGCTCTACTTGTTCATCCAGCGTTTTTAGTTGCACCTCTTGTGTGCCTTTGCTCTTTCGCCCTCCAAGGTAAAAGGTATTGAGCCCCTCGTGCGCATCGTCCACATCATGGATTTGCAAAACCTGATCCTTGTCGGACAAGCCTACCCCAACCACGTTCACATTGGAAAATCCGTTGAGCAAAATATTTTCGTTCAGTAGCTTGAGGAACCGTTCCATTGGCTCAAAAGAAAATACTTTTCCACTGGTCAGCCGCTTGGCCATAAATAAAGTGTACTCGCCCAGGTTGGCACCAATATCGATGGCGACCATATCTTTTTTTAAGAATCGCTGCAGAAAAATAAACTCGCGCAGTTCGTGAAAGCCAGTCCAATAAAACGAAGCACCCATGGCCCGCGAGCGATCAATCTTTAATTTAATGTCTTTATCATAATTATCGATCACTATCCATTTCGTCTTGCCATCTTGGTTTTTTAACGACCACGAACGAAACTTTTCTGAAATGAGCAATAAAACTTTGAGTGGTTTGCGCACCCACGTAAAACGAGTGGTAACAATGTGGGCATTGAGGCTGCGGAAAGCCCAGGCTAAGTTGTTCATTATTTAATAACTGGTCTAAGTAAAAATTGTGACGTCTTTGGTTTTGCGTAACATTACTTAATAATCTTAGAAAAAGAAAAAACGTTGAGCTCGTTGCGGTACATCCACGCCAGCAACGCTATTCCAATCAGAATGTACAAGCCGTGTATCATTAGCGGATGCGTACCTCCCAGCCACGGCTCTGCCAACAAAATCAGCAAAGCCATTGCCACAGGGGCAACGATCAATTTAAACACGTTGAACTGAATAGAGATTTTGTTTTTTACGCCAACAAATAAAATAAAAATCTCAACTATATATCCCACCCAAGTGGCAATGATCACGCCCATGATTCCATAGTTTGGAATTAAAATAATCATCGCAGAAATTTTTATGGCCACGATGAGCAAATAAAACAAAGGCAATGGCGTGGCATATTTCAGCGCGGCATAGGGCATGGCCACATAGAAGCGCATGGAGCGAAGTAAGTAAGTAACCGCAAGAAATGGAATCCACAAAATGGTTGCTTGGTATCCTGGCTTGGTGACGAACCACTTGATCGCGAGCGGGAAACAAAAAATGCAAAGGCCTACCAACACGATCGTCACTGCGGTGAGGCCGTTGTAGTAGCGATTGATTTCTTGGGTGGTTTTCTTTTCAGTTTGCAGTGCGATGATGCCCAACACTTTGGGATAAAACGAACTGTTGAACCCCGTGATCACCAACTCAATGGCCGACAAACATTTTGTAGCGAAATCGTAAATGCCTACTTGTGCCATGGGCAAATGCAAAGACAGCAGCACACGGTCATAGTAGTTGTTGATCCACTGCATGATTTGGTAAATCAAAATTGGCTGGTTAAACCCAAAAGTGCTTTTGATCAATTTAAAATTGAAAGCAAAACCATACTGCCGGTAGTTGGCGCCCAGCACCCAAAGGCAAGCGATGCCTGTGGCTGCAAAGCGCCCGCCAATTGGGCCGATCAGATCATTCGGAAAAAGAAGTAGCCCAATGACTGTAAGCAGCGCAATCAAAGTAAACGAAAGCAGGTTGTTCCACAAAAATGAATCGGCTTTCTCTTGCGTTTGCAATAGGCTGCTGTTCACTTTAAATAGTGCTTGGAATATCCCCGTGGCTACAGCCATCATTCCGTAGGGGTAGAATAAAATTTTTGTTTGGATAAAAACGCGCTCAAAAATCCAACCTCCTGTAATCGCCAACACCAACCCAACGAGGGTGCTGATCATCAAAATGAAAATAAAAACTGAGCTGATGAATAAATTCAGTTTTAGTTTATCATTTTTAAACTCGTGGAAATAATTATAAACCGAGGAATCAAAACTGTAAGTAACAAAAACCTGAACGAGCATGGAAAACCCAGTGTACAAAGCCATCGTACCAAAAGTATCGGCCGAGAGATACTCCACATAGAAAGGTAGCAAGATGATGGCACTCGCCATGGGCAATGCGCCCGCCATGGTGTAGATGATGGAGTTGCGGATGAATTTTTTGCCGATCAAGACCGTGTGGTGATATGGTTCAATTGATTAGCTACTTGCTTCGCCAATTGCCGATGAGAATATTTCTGAGAATCATTCTTCACAAAGGTCGATTCACCGTTTTCAAATTCCCGGTACAAATCTACCACGTGTTGTTTCATCTTTGAGTGATCATCGAAAGAAAAACATTGGCCCGCTCCAGTCTCTTCAATCACTTGGGCAGCATCGCCATCCGTTGGGCCGATCATTAAGATGGGGCGTTGCGTGGCGAGGTATTCAAATAATTTTCCGGTGAGCACAAACTTGGTTTGCTCAAAAATACAAAGAAGCAAAACTTGTGCGCTGTTGATTTGCCGAACAGCTTCGTCATGGGGTTGGAATGTAGTGAGCGTTAGAAACTGATCCAAACCAGCTTTCCGAATGGACTCCGTCACAATAGGATCCACTCTTCCCATCAATTTGATTTTAAGTTTTATAACCAGGGGATGGTTTTCTTTTTTTAATTCGGCTAAAATTTGCCAGAGATTGATTGGGTTGATACGAGAGAAAAAAGTGCCTACGTGAACAATTGAAAAATCAGTGTCAAGTTGAAGCTTATCTTTAGGAAAGTCTTCGTCATCAAAACCGTTGGTGATGATGGCCACTTCTCTCCCACTCTTTTCTTCAAATTCGCTTTTCATTCCATGTCCCACCACGGAAACTGCATCGGCAGTTTTCAATACTTCCATCTCTAAACGATGATGTTTTTTATCTGCCCATTTGGTCAGCAGCAGTTCTTTGTAATAGTCCATCGTTGTCCACGGGTCGCGAAAATCGGCAAGCCACGGAAGTCCCATTTTTTTCTTCAACCCCAACGCGATGAGATGCACACTGTGCGGTGGGCCGGTAGAGACAATCGCGTCAACAGGATGTGATTTTAAATAATCACATAAAAATTTTACCGATGGCCTCACCCAATAAGCACGGGCATCGGGGATAAAAAAATTGCTACGTAGCCAGTTCGAAAACTTTTCGATCCACGATGCTTTTCCTTTTGGTTTGATGTCGGCAAGGCCGCCCGTGTTTATATTTTTAAAAAATAACCGATAGAGTCTGTGCGGTTCCAAAATGGGTTGCTTTATCACAGTTAGATTCTCTGCAACATCTTTCTGCAACGACTCATCGGTGAGCGGATAGCTTGGGTTGCTCACCGTGTACACGATCGGTTCCCATCCGCAATGGCGCAAATATTTTACAAACTTCACCCAACGCACCACGCCAATGCCGCCAGCCGGTGGCCAGTAGTACGTAATGATCAAAGCTTTTTTGGGCATGGGCTATTGACTCAACCGAGTTGCCAGAAAACTTTTCAACACGTCTAATGCGCGATCAAAATTACTGTTGTTGGGGATCACCAAATCCGAATAGTGCTTTAGCGGTTCGATCAGCGATTCGTAAATGGGCATCACATGAAACTGGTAACGGTACAGCACATCATCGATGTCGTAGCCGCGCTCAACCTGATCGCGCTTGATGCGCCTTCCCAACTTCACGTGATCTTTCGCTTCGATAAAAATTTTAAGGTCGAGTTCTTTAGCAATTTCTTCAAAGTATTGTACGAACAAACCCTCGACCACTAATATCGGTGCGGCTTTAAAAATAAGTTGCTGTGGTTCGGCAGTGGGGTTGTTGAAGGTGTACTCTTTCTTCACTACATCGTGGCCTGCTTTCAGCTTCAGTAAATCGCTCAAAAAAATATCTCGGTCAATCGACCCAGGCAAATCAAAATTCTTTACACCATTTTCATCAATGGGCTGTTGGTCGCGCGGCCAATAATAATTGTCTTGAGAAATCAAACATATCTCGGAAGGTTTGAAATACGATGACAAGCCTTGCAAAAAAAATGTTTTGCCCGATCCGCTGCCGCCTGTAATGCCGATGGTAAATGATTTCATGCTTAATCCAAAATTAAAGATTAAAAACTCATTACCGAACGATCCATCAATATTGAATCTGAAATTTTAAAGTTTGAAGGCCCGTGATCTCAAAAATTCAATCAACTGCTCTGTGGCTTTTGCCCGATGACTGATTTTGTTCTTTTCTTCCAAGGTCATTTGTGCCAACGTGTTATCAAAACCGTCTGGTCTGAATATAGGGTCATAACCAAATCCACACGTGCCCATTTTTTTATGAATGATCGTGCCTTTAATTGTTCCGACAAATCGTTGATCTACTCCTGAAGCCAACAACGTAATCACGGTGACGAACTGTGCTTTCCGATCGGTGACACCTTCCATGTTTTTCAAAAGCAAGCTGATGTTGTCATCGTGGCTCCGCTGCAAGCCAGCGTAGTGCGCGGAGTCAACGCCCGGTGCATTGGTCAACGCCTCCACTTCCAGGCCCGAGTCATCGGCAAAGCAGGGGACATTATAATTTTCAAAAACGTATTCTGCTTTCTGTCGCGAGTTGCCGATGATAGTGCCAGTCGTTTCTGCTAATTCTTCAGCGCAACCAATGTCTTGTAAACTTACAATCTGTACTTGCCCTTGCAAAAGTGATTTCACTTCTTCCAACTTGTGTGCATTGTTCGTAGCGAAGCACAACTCCATGTCAATAAACTTCGTTCAGTTTGATCCGGTAAACTAAGTTTGAATTGGCAGGGACTTTTTTGGAGGCCGCACTGCCATAGCCATAGCCCGAAGGAACGTAAATGGTGACGTAAGAACCTTTTGTTATTTTAGGCAGGATTATTTTCAAGGCGGAAATTTTTTGATCCTTCAGTAAAAAAGTTTCAGTGGTGTTGACAAAAAGTGAGTCGCGTTTTAAAATTTTACCTGAGTAGGTCACTTTAATGGTGCTGGTGATCAGGGGTTTTATAGAGCTGGCTCCTAACGTATCAATAGTGTAGCGTAGTCCTGAAATATCGCGGTACACAGAATCTTTGCGTGCCTTGAGCGAGTCAGCAAAAGTCTTTACGTTCAAGTAAGCGTCAATGGCTGCCACATCTGTAGCAAGATGGGTGGATTTTCCTTTGATCACTTCGATGAGTTTAATCTCATACTGCAAATTGGAGTTGGGCGGAATATTTCCGTGAGGGCTCGCGCCAAAAGCAAGACCCGAAGCCAAGAACAACCTGCCCTTGCTGTAAGCAGGAAAATTTGGAAGCGAAATTTGAAATCCAGCGTTAGCACTTGACAATAGAGCGTTGAAAGGTGCTGCCTGATCAACGATCGACAAAGAAGGAATCGACTTGGCGGTGTACGAAATTTTGATCGAATCGGAAAGCACGGGCAAGATGCCTGCAGCCAATGAATCGATCACGTACCACACGCCAGGCTGCGGATTAACAGATACAATATTCTCGTGCCTCAAATAAGAACCGATGGTGGCCGTGTCTTTTTTCAAGAGCGCCTGTTGGCTGATGGGCTTGTCTGGAACACACGAAGAGAGCAGCACTACCACCACGAGAGAAAAAATAAGCGCAATCTTTTTCATAAAAATCGCACTGTGCTAATCTTTTAGTGATGGATAACCTTTAACAAGTGAATTTTAAAAATCAGATTAGTATTGGCCTTTATTACTCCATTTTGCGACCCTGTTGGTCCATAGGCTAAACTTGAAGGGGTGTATAAAGTAATTGTTCCTCCCTCAGAAATAATTGGCAAGCCTATTTGCCATCCCAAGAGCAGGTCAGACAGCAAGAACTTTACAGGGACTGTGGCCTGTTCTAATAATTTTCCACCCAATAAAAAATTGGCGGTGTATTTTATTTGTATGGAATCCGTTAAGGCGGGGTGCGCTCCTATACCCACCGTGTCGATTGTAAAGCGTAGGCCACTCGGGTCAATTTTTGCCTTTATGCCCAAGTTGTCGCTCAGGTAAAAACTAATCGCTGTCGTATCTTTCAACAATTGTTTATCGATCACATCAATAAGATCAAACTCAAAAATCAAATTACTGTTGGCTGGCACTTTACCCGTAGCCGTATTTCCATATCCATAAAATGATGGAATAAAAATCCTTCCACTGCTCCCTTTAGCAAACTGAGGCATCGCAATCTGTACACCTGAAATTAAAGAATTTAACGTAAAATAAACTGGAGAAGTGGATTGATCAACAATGGTATTATCATGAAGTAATCTCAATTTATAGTTCACCTTTATGGAATCTCTGTACGTAGGTCGAAAACCATTGCTATAACTATCATTGATAAACCACACACCTTGAGAGAGTTCAGTTGCCTGAATTGAATTGCTTTTTAAATATTGATCAATTGTTGCCAAGTCCTTTTTGTATTGAGCCACTTGATCAAAACTTGTTGGGGTGTTATTGCAAGACTCAAGCCACAGCATCATCAGGGCACAAACACTCAAAAGCAAAAAAAACTTTTTCATCTTCATTTTATTTAAGATCTACTACCTCCAAATCAAACGCGAGGACTGAGTTCTCCACCAAGTTCTCATCTCTCTTCTGGTTTCCATACGCCAAGGTAGATGGAATGTAAACGGTCATCTTACAACCTTTGTTCATTAGTTTCAGCGCTTCGTCCCAACCACGGATCACACCACCCTGGCCTACGTTCACAGGGTAAGGCGCGTACGGCTTTCCCTGCTGATAAATATTTTTTTCTTTGGCGATGGATTCGATCGAGGTATCAAAATATTTTCCGTTCAACAAATATCCTGCGTAGTTCACTTGTGCAGTTTGGCCATCCTTTATGTTTTCTCCCTTGCCCGGCTTGGTCACCAGGTAACGAATGCCTGAAGCCGTTTTCATTGCTTTAATATTTTTCTCCTTCAAATAATTGTCGATGATCACCGTGTCTTTGCCCAACTGTTCTTGCTGTTGTTTCAGTATCCCTTCGTTTTGCTTGGCCACCAAATCCGTTCTGAATTTATCAAACTGAGCACTGTCTAATGCATCTTTCAGGTAGATATGGAAAGTAAAAAAAGAAGTAGAATCTACTTTTGGTGGCACTGGCTGGCGGAAAGATTTTGTAAACACTTCTTGCGCACTTATTTTCAGTGTGGCACTATCGCCTTTGGTCAGCATGTAGATCACCTCCATCAGTTTGTCGCCTGTCATTGCTTTGGGTTGCTTTTGCATGATCTGCGGGTAAGGGTTCTTGCGCGTATCGTACCAGACCGAATCCTTGCCGTCCTTGAAAAGAAAATCCATCACCAAGAACATTTTGTTTTTGATCTCTTTGCCATCGCCTTTGCGCAGCACCGTAAATTTTTGGCCCGAGACCGTCTCGCGGTCGTTCGAACAAGCCACACAGAAAATAACTACAATCAGGGAAACTAAAGCTGAATTTTTCATTGGATACAATAATTATGGATTATGGATTAATTTTTCTTTATAGTGGGGCAACAGTTTTAAAAATTTATCAAGGGTTTGTTCCAATGTTTGTTTGGACGAAGCACCCGATGCATTTTTATGACCGCCACCTTCAAAATGTGTTCGCGCCATCTCGTTCACCGAAAAAGCCCCCAAAGATCGAAAAGAAATTTTGATTTCTTCACCTCGGTCGTACATCAATACGGCTAATTGCACATCTTTTATCGACAGGCCGTAGTTTACCAACCCCTCGGTATCGCCCGTTTGTGTTTCAAATTTCTTCAGTTCCTCTTGTGAGAGTGTCATGTAGGCCGTGCGAAACTCTGGCAGCAGCACCAACTTCTGACTGAGCACAAAACCTGTGAGCCGCAGTCGCTCTAATGAATTTGTCTCATAAACCAAGCGCGCCACTTCGCTAGGGTTTGCGCCCAGGGCGGTGAGTTCTTCGGCAACTTTAAATTCGCGGGCGGTGGTGTTGTTATGCCTGAACCCCCCCGTGTCGGTCATCAGTCCGGCATACAAACAATTGGCAATGGGTTTATCAATTGATTTTTTCTCGCCCAGTTCATCGATCAAATCAAAAACAAGTTGTGCCGTAGAAGCCGAGGATCCATCCCATTTTTGAAACTCCGCAAACTGCTCAGGCTCAAGGTGGTGATCGATCATCACTTTTACAGCCAATGATTTTTTTACCATGTCTCCCAGTTCGTTGATCCGGTTCAGGCTAGAGAAGTCGAGGCAGAAAATCAGATCGGCAGCAGCAAGTATCTGTTCCGATTTTTGTTCAGGTTCTTTTGTCTTTTTTGAAAGTGAGGTGACCAATCCCGAACCAGGCATCCAAGCCAAAAAATCGGGATAGTCGCTGGGGGTGATTACATCCACCCAATGGCCTTTCTTCTTCAAGAAACCAGCCAGCCCCAACGAAGACCCGAGTGCATCGGCATCGGGCTTGAAGTGCGTAACGATCGCCACGTTCTTGGGCGTGTTGAGCAAGGCTTGAAGGGCGGGTAAGTTTTTCATCAAAGGCAGCAAAAATAATGAATGATTCTGTCAAGACTTGTCTAATTCTCATTTGATGGTAGTATTTATATCCGTTATTTTTGTGCCGCTATCATTTTTCAAACTCTTTTATGAAACTCCTAATTGAACATCAAAGATAATAAAGCTGCCTTTTTCATGGAATTGCTTAAGAGTTTCCCTTTTGTGAAAACCAAAACCCTTACCCCCTACAAAGCAGAAGTATTAGCGGGTATAAAGGAGGCGGTAGAAGAAATGAAATTAATCAAGTTGGGGAAGCTCAAAGCGCGCAATGCAGAAGAATTGTTCGATGAGCTATAAAGTAAAAACCATTCCCAGGGTTGAGAGCGCCTCACTAAAAAATACCCTTCGCTCAAGTTTGAATACATGAATTTAGTGCAAAGCTTGAAGCAGTCTCCCGAACAAGGAACGGCTCTTGGAAATCATTGTTTTTAAAATACGGCTTTCTATTGCCTCTAAAGGTAAAGGCAAAAGTGGTGGGGCTCGGATTATCACCTACTTGCAAGTGATCCATAAAAATGTTTTCCTGCTTTCCATCTACGATAAATCCGAACAAGAAAACATATCTAACAAAGACCTCAATAATCTGCTTCGACAGATTCCTGTTGAATAAGTTCCCTTAAAAATTATTTTACGCTCAGGCTGCCGAATGCGTGATCGTTCTAAGTTCTTTTTTGATATTTTTGCGCCAAATTCCAACAGGACTTAGAATTCAAACGATTATAAACAAACCACTTCACTAATGGCAACCAACAGAACGTTCACCATGCTAAAGCCCGATGCGGTAAACGCAGGCAACTCAGGAGCAATTGTAAAAATGATTGAAGAGGCGGGCTTCCGCATTATAGCCATGAAAAAAACAAAACTGAGTGCCGAGTTGGCGGGCAAATTTTATGAGGTACACAAAGAGCGCGGATTCTATGGCGAACTGTGCCGCTACATGAGCAGCGGAGCGATCCTGCCGATGATCCTTGAAAAAGAAAATGCCGTAGAAGATTTCAGGAAATTGATTGGCGCCACCGACCCATCGAAGGCTGCCCCCGGTACCATCCGCGCACTGTTTGCAAAGTCGATCGATGCCAACGCCATTCACGGCTCAGACTCTGATGCGAATGCCGAAATCGAAGGCAGCTTTTTCTTCTCTCAGTTTGAACGATTCTAATGTCGTTATCAGTTATTGGTAAATAGTTAATTGTAGTGCTATTGACCGACAACGATTAACTATTAACCAATAACTATTAAGTGACCAATGATCGACCCTACCTACTCCGAAAAATTTGAAGCGCGCCACAATGCGCCCGATGCTGCACAAATAGAGGCGATGCTGAAAGTGGTACGTGCAAAATCGGTGGACGAGCTGATCGAACAGACCGTGCCCGCATCCATTCGGTTGAAGCATCCCTTGAATTTGCCCGAGGCACAATCGGAGTTTGAGTTCTTAAAAAAATTCAAAGCGGAGGTTTCTAAAAACAAAATTTTCAAATCGTTCATCGGCACGGGTTATTACAACTGCATCACTCCCGGTGTGATCTTGCGAAACGTTTTAGAAAATCCAGGATGGTACACAGCCTACACGCCCTACCAAGCAGAAATTGCACAGGGCCGCATGGAGGCGTTGATCAATTTTCAAACCATGATCATCGACCTTACGGGAATGGAGATCGCCAACGCCTCGTTGCTCGATGAAGCCACGGCCGCAGCCGAAGCCCTGCATTTACTTCTTGCCTCGCGCAAAGCAGATAAAAAAGGTGCCAACAAGTTTTTTGTCGATGAAAATGTTTTTCCTCAAGTCATCGACTTATTGAAAACCCGCTCTGCCCCTATTGGTGTTGAGTTGGTGGTGGGCGATGTGTCTAAATTAAATATCACCGATGAAAATTTGTTTGGTGTCTATGTTCAAAACCCCGGCAACAACGGAGCAATAAAAGACCATAGTGCATTCATTGCATCGGTACATGAGAAAAATGTTTTTGTGGTGGTGGGCACTGACTTGATGAGTTTGTTGCTGCTGAAATCGCCCGGTGAAATGGGTGCCGATGTGGTAGTAGGTTCGAGCCAGCGCTTCGGTGTGCCGATGGGTTTTGGCGGGCCACACGCGGCTTTCTTTGCCACGAAAGATGATTTCAAACGCCAAATGCCGGGCCGCATCATTGGCCTATCGATAGATGCGAAAGGCAACCCTGCCTATCGCATGGCATTGCAAACCCGCGAGCAACACATCCGCAGAGAAAAAGCAACTTCAAATATTTGTACGGCACAGGTTTTATTGTCGGTGATGGCGAGCATGTACGCAGTCTATCACGGGCCGCAAGGGTTGAAGAAAATTGCTGGCCGCATTCATGGATTGACAAAATTATTGGCATCAGGCATCGAAGCATTGGGGTTGAAACAAGTGAACGAGAATTATTTCGACACGTTGAAAGTAATCGTCCCTGATTCCGATAAACTTCGCAAGGCAGCAGAAGAGCATAAAATCAATTTCCGTTATTTTTCTAAAACCGAAATTGGAATTTCTTTGGATGAAAAAACAAGCGCTGAAGATGTGAATAAGATTTTAAAAATATTTGCATCCACGACACCCTCACCCCTTCCCCTCTCTCTGGGGAGAGGGGTGTCCGCCTCAAGCGAACGGGGTGAGGGACTCTCTTGGCCGTCATCTCTCATTCGCAAATCTTCGTACCTCACGCATCCGGTTTTCAACACGCACCATTCCGAACATGAAATGTTGCGCTACATCAAGCGGTTGGAGAACAAAGATTTGTCGATGGTGCATTCGATGATCTCGCTCGGCTCCTGCACGATGAAGTTGAACGCCACCTCAGAGATGATCCCCGTGACGTGGCCCGAGCTTGGGCAGATGCATCCGTTCGCGCCTTCCACGCAAACCGAAGGCTATACTTCGATGATCACCAATTTAGAAGCTTGGTTGAAAGAAATCACCGGCTTTACGGGCGTGTC
This sequence comes from Bacteroidota bacterium, assembly GCA_043780615.1. Lineage (GTDB taxonomy): Bacteria > Bacteroidota > Bacteroidia > Cytophagales > Cyclobacteriaceae > ELB16-189. The sequence continues at coordinate 14,862 of JAYWDN010000036.1, forward strand.
GCTGCAGCCCAACAGTGGCGCACAAGGCGAATACGCAGGGCTGCTCACCATCCGTGCTTATCACGAAAGCAGAAATGAAAGCCACCGCAATATTTCGTTGATCCCTGCATCGGCACACGGCACAAACCCAGCCAGCGCAGTAATGGCGGGTATGGACGTGGTGGTGGTAAAATCTGACAGCGAAGGGAAAATTGATGTGGCCGACCTGAAAGCTAAAGCAGCTCAATACAAAGATCAACTCTCCTGCCTGATGGTGACGTACCCTTCTACGCATGGCGTGTATGAAGAATCGATCATCGACATTTGTGAAACGATCCATAAAAATGGCGGCCTTGTGTACATGGACGGTGCCAACATGAACGCGCAAGTGGGGTTGACTTCGCCTGCCAACATTGGTGCCGATGTTTGTCATTTGAATCTTCATAAAACATTTTGCATCCCCCACGGTGGCGGTGGCCCCGGCATGGGCCCGATCTGCTGCAACGATAAATTAAAGCCTTTTCTTCCAGGCCATGCAGTTGTAAAAACAGGTGGAGACCAAGCCACGCACGCGGTGTCGGCAGCCCCGTGGGGAAGTGCCAGCATCTTGGCAATCTCGTACGCTTACATCGCCATGATGGGTGCAGAAGGATTAACCAACGCTACCAAGTTGGCCATACTCAATGCGAACTACATCAAAGAAAGATTGAGTGGGCATTACAAAATATTATACACGGGCACTAATGGCCGATGCGCGCACGAGATGATTGTGGACTGTCGCGATTTTAAAAAGTCGGGTGTGGAAGTAGAAGACATTGCCAAGCGGTTGATGGATTATGGATTTCATGCACCCACGGTTTCTTTTCCCGTTGCCGGAACGTTGATGATCGAGCCCACCGAGAGCGAGCCGAAAAAAGAACTCGACCGTTTTTGCGATGCCCTCATCGAAATCAGAAATGAAATCCGCGAAGTAGAAGAAGGCAAAGCCGATATAGAAAATAACGTGTTGAAAAACGCGCCACATACCGCAGCCGTAATCACAGCCGATGAATGGACAATGCCTTACAGCCGGCAGAAGGCTGCGTACCCGTTGGCATTTGTGAAAGAAGCAAAATTTTGGCCATCTGTAAGCCGCGTGGACAATGCCTATGGCGACCGTAATTTAGTTTGCAGTTGCCCTCCGATAGAAGAGTATGTGAAAGAAGAGGCGTAAAGTATGCAGTAGGCAAGGGAAAACATTGAAAGAGAAAAGTAGGCAGCAGTCGGCAGGCTGCTTACTGCAATCTGGCTACTGCCTCCTTTTATTTAGAGTTGCATATTCATTCCTATTCTTTACTTTTGTGGCCTTCTATGAAAAGTAAATCTCTTCAACGTACCCTTTTACTGATCTCCGGCTTTTGCGCGGTGCTGGTGATTTTGCTTTCGCAATCATTTTATCAGACCACCTCCTTATCGACTAAAACCAAAACCGAAAAAGCATCCGACAAAACAGAAGTAGCGATTCACGCTCCCTCGGATGTAGCCGCACAAGGCCAGGCTGTGGAGTTGAATCACTCGCAACCTTCGGTATTGGAAGAATTGGTTTTAGCAAATGACAAAAACGAAAAAGCGATCTTCATCCAGAAGTTTGCCACTAAATTTTTTAAGACACTCTTTCAGGTCATCATCTCGCCCAACGCTCCCTGATCTTTCATTTACCGTAATAGGTTAATTGTTATCCATTAACAATCGACTTTGATTTTCATTTTTCAAATTTTCAAATCATCTAATTTTCAATCAATAAAGTTATGCGCAATAAAGGAGTAGTGGTGGTGCTCACCATTGTAATCACAGCGCTCTGCCTGTATTACTTATCGTTCACATTTGTTTCCCGGAAAATACAACAAAAAGCCATCGCTCAAGCCACCGATAAAGATGGCTCGGTCAACTTGGCCAAAAAGCAAAACTATTTGGATTCACTTTGGGGCAAGCCGGTGTACACTATTTTTGGTGCCGACTACACGTACAAAGAAGTAAAAGACAATGAGCTCAGCCTCGGCCTCGACTTGCAAGGCGGGATGCACGTGGTGCTGGAGATCTCCCCCATCGACATTATTAAAGGACTGAGCGGCAGCAACCAAGACCCCGCGTTTATGGCTGCCCTGCAAAAAGCCAAAGCCTTAGAGAAAACCAGCAATAGCAGCTTCTTGTCATTGTTTTATAAAGCCTTCAAAGAGGCTAACCCCGACCGTACGTTGGCATCGCTCTTCACCTCTACCGCCAACAAAGACCGTGTGAAACTTTCCGACAGCGATGATGTGGTGCTGAAATTTTTGGACAAAGAAATCAAAGATGCCATCGACCGTTCGTTCACCATTTTGAAAACGCGCATCGATCAGTTTGGAACATCGCAGCCCAACATCCAGCGGCTTCAAGGTACCAACAGGATCCAAATCGAAATCCCGGGTGCCGACAATCCACAGCGCGTGCGCAAACTTTTGCAAGGCGTGGCCCGGTTGGAGTTTTGGGAAATCGTAGAGCCGTACGATCCACAGTTGAGCCAATCCCTGTTGGCCATCAATCAGATGCTGATAAAAGATCAGTCGTTAAAGAAAACTGAAGCCAAAGCAGACACTTCAAACAAAGCTAAAACCGATGCGAAGCGGATCGAAGTTTTAAAAACTAAATCAGACACTACCAAGTCGGCCCTTGAAAAACAATT
>JAYWDN010000037.1:0-17379 GCA_043780615.1 Bacteroidota bacterium
GTCAAAAATTCTTTTTTCACTATCCAATTGTTATAGGCTGTCTTCAGGTTTTCATCCGAACTGTTAAGGATGCGTTCGCGGATTTTGATGGAAGAGCTCAAGAGCAATGCTTTGGTGAGCAACTGGTAGTTGTACACTTTCCCGGCCAGATCGCGGAAGTCATCCAACTGACCAAAGGCAAGTGTATTGTAAAACTCAAAATCGCCCTTCATCGTATTCCAGTACTTTGCTTTCTCGCGTTCGCTCAATGCCGGAAAATATTGTTTGATGAAAAGGTCGTAGTCGTTGAGCGCCTCTTCGATGTTTCGCTTCGATCGTTTGTAATCTTTTTCCATGTAATAGACGCGCGCCAACTTCGAAAGTATCTTCACATACTCAGGGTGCAAGCGGCTGAAATAGGTCTCATAAATTTTTTTTGCGCTGTTGTAAAAATCTTCTGCCTTCGGATAGTTCTTCATTTGGTAATAGACATCACCTGTGAGGGTGAAAATGCTGGCCGCATTGATGTTGTTTTTGCTTCCGGTTTTGGTGCGCCAGATCGTTTCGGCCTGCGTGAGCGAACTGAATGCGGCCCCGTATTTTTTTTGCGCAATGTTCAGCACGGCCACACTTTTCAGTACCTCGGCATATTGCGGGTTGTCTTTGCCCAAGCGGCTGCCCATAATGTTCTGCGCATCGAGCAACATTTTTTCTACTTCGGCTGGCGGGTCGTTTTTATAAAACTTGATCATCGCCAGACGTGCAATCGACTTGGCCACTTCGATGTGGTTGTGCCCAAATTGTTTCTCCTGGCTTTCCATCGCTTTGCGAAAACTATCTTCGGCCCCATCGTAGTCGCCAATGATGTTGTCGATGTCTCCCATCAACGACAACACGGGCGCGGTCTTGGTCGATTTTTCTCCGTACACCGCCAAGGCAATTTGCCGTGCACGCGAAGTAATTTTTTCCGCTTCGGTATAGTCGCCTTTGGCCAACGACAAGCGGCCGAGGTTTACCAATGGCTCAATCAGCCGCGAAGAGTTTGGTCCGTACGTTTTTTCATAATCTTTAATCAGCTTGGTCAGCAACTCTTCGGTGTCGGAGTAGCGGCCCAACAGAATAAATAAACTGGACAACTCACGGGCTATGGTTGCTTCGTCAATGCCAATGCCCTTATCGGCACGCGAAATAATTTTAGAAGCCCGATCGAGGTTGTCTTCGGCATCGTCAAACAATCCTTTGATCCCAAAGAGCACCGCTTGCGTTTCGATGGCCTCCACTAAAAAGCCTTTCTTGTCTTCGTCTTTTCGCAGGGGCTCCAAAATTTTCAACGAAGCGTTGATGCTCTCTTCGGCCTGTTCGTACTGACCCAGTTTGATTTGAAGCTTGGCATTGTTGGTAAGCTCAACACCAAAGAGATAATCGTTGTAATCGTATTTGACGCGTGCTGCATTTTTTGCTTTCGCCAACGTGGCCAAGGCCTTGTCGTAGTTGTCGGTCAGTTCATAATAATCGGCCATGTGATTCAAAATCTCCAACTGATCTTTGTGCCTGATGGCAATTTCTTTTTCCACCACGTTAGTAAAACTTTCGTCATAAATCTTCCCTGCCTCAGCGACTTTGTTGGTGTAGTCTAAATAAAAATTGGCGAGCTTGATTTTGGCGAGGTGCGTTTCGGGTGCATCTTCCCCAAACAAATCTGTTTTGATAGACACAATATCCGTCAGGTATTTCTCTGCGTTGGCATAATTTTTTTTGTACACCGAAAGTCCGTAAAGAAATTCAAGCACACGGGCTGTTACAATATTGTTGTGCGGCAGTTCAGGGTTTTCGGCCAGCATCTTGTTGGCGTTGACTTCTAAGTTTTTGGTTTTGTCTTTGTCCAACTTCGCATCAAACTCCACAGCCTTGAGGCGGGCGGTGTAGGCACTGCCCTTATAATTTCCGTTGATCATTTTTTCATACTCCAACTTTGTATTTTGATAGCGAGCCGAACTTCCTTGCGCCAGCAGTCGCTTGAGGTATTCTTCATAGATAGAGGCCGAGAGGTAGTGCGTCACTTTATGCGTTGCCTTCAGGTTGTTCAATGCCTCATCATAACCAGTTCCTTTCGGAAAATCGCTTTCCACCTTCAGGCCGTTTTCTACAATAAGATTGGTGAGCAAAAATTGATTGTTGGCGTACGCGAAATCATAGCGGCCCAAATATTTGTCAATCCATCGGGCGGCCACACTAAAGGCCGAGTCGGCACTGTTGAAGTTACCCTGGATGCGCAGTGCATTGGCCACATCGGTCATCCATCGAGCGTATTCCCGGTAACGGGCTTTCAATTCTTCATCGGGCACTTTGCGGCTTTTCAAATTTCCCTTGTCGTCCACATACGACTCTTGCTTAACGGCACGGCCCACATAGTATTTTTCTTGCTCGCTCAGCACGGCTAGTGCTTCGTTATAATATCCTTGCCCGGTTTGTGCTTCGGCCAGCAATACATTCCATCGGGCTTGCTGCCCTTCGGTCATGAAATTTCCAGTCGTCAACACATTTTTAGATTTCTCTAAAAATTCACGCGCCACACGGTACGAGCCGTTGAGGATATAGAGTTCGCCCACATCGGCCAACAACTGGCCATGCTTTAGACTGTTCTCTTTATTATTAATGACGCTGGCAGAAATTGCTTCGGTGGCATTCTTTTCAAAGTCGATGAACTTGCCCGAGGCGAGGTGGTACTTGGCCAAGTACAAATAATAGGTGGGCGTGTAGGCATTTTGCGGCCCCAATTTTTTAAACGCCTTCTTTTTTAATTTTTCGAGGTTGGAAATGGCTTTCTTGTAATCGCCCGTCTCGTAGGCAGTCTCTGCGGCCTTCACCATTTTATCGTATTTGGCTTGCGCAAAAGAGGTCGCACTGGCCGCTACAATCAATACCGTTGATAAAATGAGTTTAAAGGTTTTCATAGAAGTGAATTTCTTCTACGAAAATTAGTGAATTTTTCCTTAACGGGAAGGTGATGGACGATGAAGGGGGTTGTTGCTAATTTCACCGATTGACACAGAAAAAAGCATTCTCTGTTTCTTTGGTAATTGATGTGACGCAAAATCAAAATGATATCGTCACTGCGAGCCTGCCTGCGCGTGCCAAAGGCCTTTGGACAAAGACGGCTTACTATTTTACAGAGTCACAGAGCAGTATCAAAGTAAACCTGGAGAGCAAAACCTCTGTGCCGTGAAAAAATCATTCTTCCACTTTCTTCACTTCTTCCCCGCTTGCCAATTTTTCTTTGATCTTCTTTTCAAGTTCCCCCATCAGTTCGGGGTTGTCTTCAATCAGTTGCTTCACGGCATCGCGGCCTTGGCCAAGTTTGTTGCCGCTGTACGAAAACCATGAGCCTGATTTTTGGATGATGTTCATCTCCACACCGATGTCCACAATCTCGCCCGACTTGGAAATGCCTCTGCCGTACATGATATCAAACTCAACTACTTTGAAAGGAGGAGCAACTTTGTTTTTTACCACTTTCACTTTCACACGGTTGCCCGTGATGTCGTCTGGGCCTTCTTTGATTTGACCAATCCTGCGAATGTCAAGCCGCACCGAAGCATAAAACTTTAGTGCATTGCCACCCGTGGTGGTTTCGGGGTTGCCAAACACGATCCCGATTTTTTCGCGGAGCTGATTGATGAAAACACAAGCGCAGCCAGTCTTGCTGATGGTGCCTGTTAATTTTCTTAGTGCCTGCGACATCAAACGAGCCTGCAGGCCCATTTTGCTTTCGCCCATCTCGCCCTCCAGTTCGGCCTTCGGCACCAGCGCGGCCACCGAGTCGATCACAATAATATCAATGGCACCCGAACGGATCAGGTGCTCGGCAATTTCAAGTGCTTGCTCGCCATTGTCAGGTTGAGAGATCAGCAGATTTTCGGTATCAATCCCTAATTTTTCGGCATAAGTTTTATCAAAAGCGTGTTCGGCATCGATAAATGCTGCGAGGCCACCTTTTTTTTGAGCTTCGGCTATGCAGTGCATGGTCAGTGTTGTCTTTCCCGAAGATTCGGGGCCATATATCTCTGTGACCCGGCCGCGGGGTATGCCGCCAATGCCCAAGGCGATGTCCAATCCCAACGAACCGGTGGAAATGGCCGGCACATCCATGATCTTTTCATCGCTCAGTTTCATTACAACGCCCTTGCCGTAGGTCTTCTCAAGTTTGTCGATGGTCAGTTGAAGGGCTTTCAGTTTTTCTTTTGAATCGGGGTTCATAGTTTGTTTCTTTTAGAATTGAAATGCTAAAATATTTAGTATTTTGCTAAAAACAAAATCACGCCTGTTTTTTCTGTTTTCTTTGATTAAGGCTAACACCTCTGTTTAAGATATGATCGTTTGAAAATTTTTCTTCCCGATAAATGTATTCCAAGCAAACTCTTAATTAAATTTCAGAGGATTTAGAAATATCCATAAACTACTAACTCAAAAAAATTAACCCCATTGTGCTATGGCAAAGAAAGCAAAAAAAGCAGCAAAAAAAGGAAAGGCAAAAGTTAAAAAATCGTCAAAGAAGGCCTCCAAAAAGAAAGTGGTGAAAAAGGCTGCTAAAAAAGCCAAGAAGGCCGCTAAAAAAGTGGTGAAGAAAAAAGCAGCAAAGAAACCTGCCGCCAAAAAGGTAGTGAAGAAAGTAGCACCCAAGCCGGCAGCACCCAAGCCAATGGCTGTTGTCCCTACACCAACTCCGATGCCTGCACCTACCCCTGAGCCAATGGGTGGCTCTGACTCTGGAATGGGCTCAGGCATGTAAACCAAAAAATCATTTTGATTCAAAGCGATGCGCAACCGTATCGCTTTTTTTATTTTTTGCCGTTGGGCAACTCCACCGTAAAAAATGTGCCCGCTCCATGGGTGCTGGTGAATTGAATGTGGCCGTTAAAAAACGAAAAGTGAAAATCTGTTTTCATTTAAAAAACCATAATTTTAATGGTTCTTTGCTCATGGCCAACTTCAGTTTAAAAAATTTGCTTTCGCGCAACGAGCTGCAACGCGAAAAACTCAAAGACTATCGCAACATCGTGCTGGTGCAGGTGATCATTGTGGTGTTTGGCCTTGTGCTGTCTGAACCGCTGATCGAAGACTCGAAAAGCGAAACCTCTAAATTCATCATCGCGATCTTCTCTTTTTTTGGTGCCGCCTATGCTTTCTTGCTTTGGGATTTGCTGCGCAACTTCACCGACAGCCGCGCACTGATCGTCACTATACTGGTGGTGCTCTCGGGGATCGTTGTGGTGGGTTCATTGGTCGAGTTTCCGTATTACCAACTCGTTCACGTCACCGACAGGCAAACGTACTTGCTCACCATTCACAGTTTACTTTTTCCCATCGAAATCACGGTGATCGGTTTTGCCATCCGCGATATTTTTAGTGGTGGCTATATGACTTCCGATAAACTTTGGGGCGCAGCTTGTATCTTTTTAATGATCGGCATTTCATTCGGGAGCCTCTACGACCTCATCACCATTGCACGGCCGGGTAGCCTTGGCATCAATTTTGAACTGGGCCTTCCAAATTATTCCGAATGCGTCACGTACAGTTTCTGTATCTTGGGCGGCATTGACCCTGGCCTCGAACCGGTCCGGCTCATCCGCAACATCAGTGTGTTGGAAGCGGTGTGGGGCGGGCTTTATGGCATGCTCATCATCGGCAAGCTACTTGGGCTGCCGCGTGCTGAAGATGAAAACCAATAACGAAACCAAATTTTTAAATCTTATGAATAACCGCAGACTTCCTTTCATCATCTTAGGCGTAGTTGCCTTCATTGTGGTGCTCACCCTTTCGTCCAGCCTCTGGTTTACCATTGAGGCCACCGACAGGGCCATTATGTTTTACCCATTCGGAAAAGGGCTCGACAAAGACAATGTGATTGGCCCAGGCACACACATGAAAGCCCCTTGGAACGATGTCTATACCTACAAGGTAAATGAGATGTCATCGGACGAGAATATGGACGTACTTGACAAAAATGGTTTATCCATTCACGTTGACATCACCGTTCGGTTTTATCCGGTGCCCAACAAAATCGGTTTCATCCACGAGCAGTTCACTAAAGACTATGTTAATGTTTTAGTAATCCCTGAAGTACGCTCCACCGTGCGCCAGGTCATGGGCCGCTACACAGCCGAAGAAATTTATTCCACCAAAAGAGCCGAAGTCGAAATCTCCATCAAAGGAGAAACTGAAAAAATCCTGAACAAAAACAATGTCAACGCCACTGCGGTGTTGATTCGTTCCATCGCTTTGCCCGAACAAATTAAGCAGGCGATCGAAAACAAACTGCAACAAGAACAAGAGTCGTTGGCGTATCAATTCCGCCTGACCAAAGAACAGGCCGAAGCCGAGCGCAAGCGCATCGCGGCCGAGGGCGAATCGAGGGCAAACAATATCATCAACAATAGTTTGTCTGACAAATTATTGAAAATGAGAGGCATAGAGGCAACGCTCGAGCTTTCCAAATCGCCCAACACAAAAATAATTGTGATCGGGTCGGGCAAAGACGGCATGCCTTTGATTTTGGGGAACAACTAACACCATCTTGAAATGTTTTTTGGATAATTTCGTTTTGAGTACTATTTAGTCGCTACTGTCATGGCAATACCCAAAGAACAACGGATCATCGAACTCTTGACCAAGTCCATGATCAAGGCTGATAAAATGGATGAAAAATTTGATCGGCAGCAAAAGGTATTGGAAAAACAACAGGATTTTCTGTTGGAGCAATCCAAAAGAATGGAAGTGATGTTGGGCGTGCCCATCAAACATTTCGAAAAGTATCGAAAAAATTGAGCCCAAGCTTTTTGCCCATGATAAAAGAATTCAAAAGGTTGAATCAAAATAACGAAATGACCGTTGTTTCTTATTCCACTTCCCTCTACCTTTAAAACGAAAGATTAAATCCAATTTTATGGCGAAGACCGCAGAACTGATCATCGATGGGAAATCGTACAAACTCCCAATTGTTGAAGGCACTGAAAATGAAATAGCCATCGACATCAGCAACCTGCTGGAAGAGGCCAAAGTAATCACGTTAGACCTTGGCTATAAAAATACCGGGGCCACCAAAAGTGCCATCACTTTTTTGGATGGAGACAAAGGCATCCTTCGCTACCGGGGTTATTCCATTGAAGACCTCGCTGCCAAGTCTTCGTTTTTAGAAGTCGCCTACCTGCTCATCTTTGGCGAATTGCCCAGTGGCGATCAATTGCAAAAATTCAGTGACGATATCAAACTGCACACCATGGTGCACGAAGACACGCGCAAAATATTAGATGGATTTCCATCCTCCTCACACCCGATGGGGGTTTTGGCCTCTATGTTCTGTGCGCAAACTGCATTCTATCCGGAGTCGTTGGACCCCAACCGTTCGTCTGAAGCCGTTTATCTGAGCATCGTTCGCTCACTGGCCAAGATGCCCACCTTCGCGGCTTGGGCTTACAAAAATGCAATGGGGCATCCGGTCAATTATCCTGACAACACATTAAGTTATTGTTCGCGCTTTTTGAAAATGATGTATGGCCTTCCAGCCGAACAATATGAAGTGGACACGGTAGTAGCTGATGCACTCGACAAACTATTGATCCTCCATGCCGACCATGAACAGAATTGCTCTACTTCTACCGTTCGCATCGTTGGCTCTTCCAAAGCGAGCATTTATTCTTCCATCTCGGCAGGCATCAACGCCCTGTGGGGACCGCTGCATGGAGGCGCGAACCAAGAAGTGATTTTGATGTTGGAACAAATCAAAAGTGACGGAGGCGGCATCGAAAAATGGATCAACAAAGCAAAAGATAAAAATAGCGGCTTCCGCCTGATGGGCTTTGGCCATCGTGTATATAAAAACTTTGACCCTCGTGCCAAGATCATCAAAAAAGCAGCCGATGATGTGCTGGGCAAACTCGGTGTGAAAGACCCCGTGCTCGACATCGCCATGAAATTGGAAGAGGTTGCTTTGCGCGATCCGTATTTCATCGAGCGCAAACTTTATCCAAACGTGGATTTTTATTCCGGCATCATTTACCGCGCGCTCGGCATCCCGGTGGATATGTTCACGGTCATGTTTGCCATGGGCCGCTTGCCCGGATGGATCGCACAATGGAAAGAGCTGCGCGAAAACAAGGAGCCGATCGGCAGGCCACGGCAAATTTATACCGGCCAAAACTTGAGGCCATACGTGCCGATTGCTAAGCGGTGACAATTAATTAATCATGGACATTCAAGCAGAAAAAATACAATTGATAGAGTGGTTGGCCTCACTGAACAAACCTTCCGTTATCAAAAAATTAGTTTCTCTGAAAGAAAAGGAAACTGATTGGTGGGATGAAATCACTGCGGAAGAGAAATCAGAAATCAAGGAAGGGTTGACCCAAGCCGACCGCGGTCAAGTTGTGCCGCATCAAAAAGTAATGAGCCGATATAAAAAATGGCTTTTGAAATAGTCTGGACTGAAAGAGCCATCAACGGTTTTAATGAAGTGGTGTTGTACCTAAAGACACATTGGACAGATAAGAAATTGGGAATTTTATTAATGAGACACAAGAATTTTTGACTTTACTGAGTTCTTACCCTTATCTGTTACAACGAACCTCAAAATTTAAAAACGTACATCGCGGCCCACTGAATAAACTCACCGTGATTACTTATCGAGTGAAGTTGAAGAAAAATCAAATTGAGATTATTAACATTCGCGATGCGCGAAGAAAACTAAATTAACATGCCACTCCTCGATGATTTTAATTCCGCAGCAGCGCAATCAAAAAATTTGCCAGCGCGGCCTGCCAACGAAGATTTGCTTCAACTCTATGCCCTCTTCAAGCAAGCTACCGATGGCGATGTAAGTGGCGAACGCCCTGGTGGTTTTGACTTCAAGGCCATTGCCAAATACGATGCATGGAATGAAAAGAAAGGGGTTGCAAAAGAAGCTGTCATGCAACAGTATGTGGCCTTGATCGATCGATTGAAAAAAGAACTTGCCTGATTGAATTTATTTTATCAACCCACAATTGCCGAGGGCATCGATCATCTTGATGCGGAAGAATCGCGCCATGCGGTGCGCGTGCTACGGATGACCGAAGGCAGTTTACTGGACGTCACGGATGGCAAAGGTTTTTTTTATTCTTGCCAGATCACGAAAGCAGATCCTAAAAAATGTGTTTTCAAAATCGTGGAGAAAAAAAATATTCCGCAGCGGAAATATAAAACCCACGTGGCCATAGCACCCACTAAAAACATCGACCGCACGGAGTGGTTTGTAGAGAAAGCCGTTGAGATCGGTATTGACGAAATCAGTTTCCTTCTTTGCAAAAATTCTGAACGCAAAGCAATCAACTTAGAGCGCATCAAAAAAATTGCTGTCAGTGCCATGAAGCAATCGCAGCAAGCATGGTTGCCAAAACTCAACGCCATCGTTCCGTTTGCTAAAATTTTTAACGAGCTGGCCGACCAAAAATTTATTGCCCATGTCGATACCGCCAACCGCGTGCACCTCAAATCAGCAGCTCAACCAGAGAAAAAGTACTTGGTGCTCATCGGGCCAGAAGGCGATTTTTCGAAAGAAGAATTGACACTCGCGTTTGAGCATGATTTTGAAAAAGTGAGCCTTGGCGCTAACCGTTTGCGCACCGAAACTGCTGCGCTGGTAGCCGTTCAGATTTTGAGGCTGATCAATTAAAAAAATAAAAACTCAAACAAAAAAAGCCAAGTACACGACTTGACTTTTCCTATTTTTTAAATCAAAGCGGCTGGACCGCTTTAGTGGCTTCACACTTTACATCGTCAACTCGTAAGCCCTCACTTTATTTTTGAAAAAAGTAGGCACGAGCAAAAGTTTTTTGCTGGCAATGTATTCGATGTCGGCTGCATTGATTTTATCGTCTTTGGTATCGAGCAACTTGATCGGCTTGCCATCGGCACCCACATAGTGTACCATTCCGTTCCAACTCGAAACCAAATAAGCTCCATTGCCAACAGCTTCCACACCATCGCCATTGTCGATGCTGTCTGCACGCATGGTGATTTGCTTTGAAGCATCAACCGTGCTGAAAACTCCCGTGGCAAAAGAAACCATTTGCATATTGTTTCCTTCGGCCAGCAGGCCGTTCACTCCGGCAACGCCTGTCAGCCAAACAGAAATCTTTCCGTTGTCCAGCACCACAATGTTGCCAGCACCGGTGTCACTCACATAAACTTTTCCGGTTGCATCTACGGTGATGTCATTCAAAAACTTTGCGCTATCCACCATGTACGTGTTCGTAATTTTGCCCGAAGCAATTTCTATTTCATGGATGCGGTTGATGTCGGCTACATACAACTTGCCGTTGAACAAGCCCATTCCCTTAGGAGCGTCCATGCCCGTTGCCCATTTTAAATTAGTGATTTTTCCATCGAGCGAAACTTGTGAAATAAATCCGTTGCCATCTTTGCCCGTGGGCTGGCCATTGATGTTGGCTACATAAAGCACGTTGTTGACACTGTCATAGATCACCGATTCGCAAGTGGTGAGCAGGGTATCGGTTTCCCATTTCAATGTCAGCGTTGGTGTTAGCGAAACAGTGTCAGTTTTCTTTGGCTGACAGGCAACTGCAAACGCAGCAACGATTGATAAAACAAAAAATAAATTTTTCATGGTGGGTTGATTTTTTTTAGGGGTCGAAGATACAACAAATGGGCTCAATCAAAATAGAATAATTCCATGAGGGGTATTCTCGTTTACTTCAGCATTCAAAAATTAGCATTCGTGATTCAACATCGAATTTGAATGACAAAAAATCTTTTAATTCTGAATGATCATCCGCATGCCACCGTCACCTCTGCGGCCTCCGCCAGCACCCATCTAATTGGTGCAGGCGGTGTTTGACCAATCGCTGCCCGACATTTGTGTGCTCGACATCATGCTGCCCAACAAAGACGGCTATGCCATTGCCAAAAGCATCCGCGAAAAAAAACCCGAAGTGCCCATCATTTTCGTAACGGCCAAAGCCCAGACCGAAGATTTGCTCAAAGGTTTTGAGGTGGGCGGCAACGATTATCTACGCAAACCCTTTAGCATCGAAGAACTCATTGCGCGCATCAACAACTTACTCTATCTTTCAAAAAAAACAAACCATGCCCCAGGGTATTTTAAGATGGGTCGATTTGAGTTTGATTCCAATCGCTACGAGCTAAAGAACGGAAGCACCGTGAAAAAACTTTCGCACCGCGAGGCCGTGCTGCTGCACGTGCTGAGCGAAAACCAAAACACTAACGTGGGCCGCAAAGAAGTGCTGATGCGCGTGTGGGGCGATGACTCCTTTTTTAATTCGCGCAACCTCGATGTGTACATCACCAAGCTGCGCCACTACCTCAAAGAAGATCCTTCGATTGAAATTATTCCTATCAAAGGGCTTGGCTATCATTTTTCGGTAAGGGATAAGCTTTAAAGTTCCAATTCAACTTTTTATCTTTAGCAGCGAAATACTTTTATGACTGCGTCCGAAGCCAAGAAAAAAATCAACGAACTGATCGGGTTGGTGAACCACCACAGTGATCTTTATTATCAAAAAAACAAATCCGAGGTTTCTGATATTGAGTTCGACCAGTTGTTGGAGCAACTCATTGCTCTTGAAAAAGAATTCCCTGAACTGAGGCAACTCGACTCGCCCTCGCAGCGGGTGGGCGGCACCATCACCAAAGAATTTCCAAACGTGGTCCATCAATACCCCATGCTCTCGCTGGGCAATACGTATTCGCCACAAGAGTTGGAAGACTTTGATGCGCGCGTGGCCAAAGGGTTGGACGGTGAACCGTTCGAATATTTTTGCGAACTGAAATTCGATGGCGTATCCATCAGTTTGATTTACGAAAATGGGTTGCTCGTGAAGGGCATCACGCGGGGCGATGGCGTGCGGGGTGATGACGTGATCGCCAATGCAAAAACAATCCGTACGCTTCCGTTAAAAATAAAAAGCAAAAATGTTCCAGAAAAATTTGAAGTGCGCGGTGAGGTTTTTCTATCGAAGAAAACATTTAAACAACTGAACAAAGAACAAGAAGACATTGGCGAAGAAACCTATGCCAATGCGCGCAACACTGCCAGTGGCACGTTGAAAATGCAAGACAGCACTGCGGTGGCCAAACGCAAACTCGACTGCTACCTGTACTATCTGCTGGGCGAAGAAAACAATGTGCAAACCCACGAAGAGTCCATCAAGAAAATTGAAACGTGGGGGTTTCAGGTTTCGCCAACATATAAAAAGTGCAAAGACATTAGCGAAGTGCTGAAGTACATTGAGCGGTGGGATAAAAAAAGAAACAATCTGCCCCTCGAAACCGATGGCGTGGTGATTAAGGTGAACAGCCTGCGACAGCAGCAGCAGCTGGGCTTCACAGCAAAAAGCCCGAGGTGGGCAATTGCCTACAAATACAAATCGGAAAGCGTGCGCACCCGGCTAAACGGAATCACCTATCAAGTCGGAAGGACCGGGGCCGTTACGCCCGTGGCTGAACTAGAGCCTGTACTTTTGGCGGGCACCACCGTGAAGCGCGCCTCGCTGCACAACGCCAACGAAATTGCACGGCTCGATTTGCGCATCGGTGATTTTGTATTTGTAGAAAAGGGTGGAGAGATCATTCCAAAAGTAACGAGTGTCGATCTCGCCAAGCGCGATGAAGAACTAAAGTCCGTAAAATATATTTCTAAATGTCCAGAATGTGGAACGGCTTTAATTCGTAAAGAGGGAGAAGCGAATCATTATTGTCCCAACGAGAAAGGCTGCCCTCCGCAAATCAAAGGACGCATTGAGCATTTCATTCAGCGCAAAGCTATGAACATTGATTCGCTGGGTGAAAAAACCATTGCACAGCTTTATGATTTGGGTTTGGCCAAAACCCCGGCCGATCTCTACGATCTAAAAAAAGAAGACATCTTGAGGCTGGATGGATTTAAAGAACTCTCCACCAAAAATCTTTTGCAGGGTGTGGAGGCATCTACGTCTGTTCCGTTCGAATCGGTTTTGTTTGCCATTGGTATTCGCTTTGTAGGAAAAACGGTGGCCGAAAAATTGGCAAAGCATTTCAAAAACATAGACCACCTTGCGCAGGCCAACTATGAGCAACTGATCGAAGCACCCGAGGTAGGTGAAAAAATCGCACAAAGTGTTTTTGATTTTTTTAAGAGCAAAGAAAACCAACGCGAGATACTTCGGTTGAAGAAGGCTGGCTTGCAACTGCAAAGTAATTTCAAAGAGCCAGAAAAACTAAGCAATGTATTGGATGGAAAATCTTTTGTGATCTCTGGCACATTTCAAAACTTTGAACGCGACCAACTGAAAGACGCGATCCTTGCCAACGGTGGCACTGTTCTGTCTTCCGTTTCGGCAAAATTAAATTTTCTATTAGCTGGCGAAAACATGGGGCCTGCCAAGCGTGAGAAGGCGGAGAAACTTGGCGTGAAAATTATCAGCGAGCAAGAATTTGAGAAGATGGTAAAGTAGCGAGTATCAAATAGTAAGTAATAAGGCATCCTTTTTGAATTTGTAATTTTAAATCTTGAATTTCGCGTTTATGTTTAAAATGAATTTTTTGCGGATGCGCACACAACGTGCACTGAAAAGTAACAAGAGCCTTCGTGCCAACATCCCCTACAAGCAAGCGCAAAGCATCGGCATTTTATTTAGTGTGGAAGACAAGCAAAAACATTTGGACATCAAAGAGTTTATTCACCAGTTGGAGCAGGACGGCAAGAAAGTGCAAGTATTGGAATTCTTGCCCGTGAAAAAGGAGAACTATGAATTCATGTTTGATTTTTTTACCGTAAAAGACTTAAGTTTTTTTGGAAAAATAAATTCTGCGGCCGCAGAAAAATTTTCTCAGACCTCTTTTGATTACCTCTTCTACATTGACCGCGAACTCAACCCCTTGGCACTTCACCTATTGGCTGTGAGCAAAGCACGGTGCCGGGTGGGCCGCTTCAGCGAAAACGATAACGCTTTTTTTGAAATGATGATTGAGCAAACGGGCACTACCAAAGGGCTGATCGATACCATGTATCAGTACACAAAAAAACTACGATGAAAAAATTTACAGGTACAGGCGTGGCTTTGGTCACTCCGTTCCACGCTGACGGAGCAATTGATTTTACATCACTCAAAAAATTATTGGCACACACTGCCCAAGGTGTTGACTATTATGTAGTGATGGGCACTACGGGCGAATCGGCTGTGCTCACCAAAGACGAGAAAAAAGAAATTTTAAGATTTGTCTTAAAAAACAATCCTAAAAAACGCCCTGTGGTCTATGGCATCGGTGGCAACAACACCGCCTCGGTGCTCGAAGAAATTGAAGCGACCAACCTACGTGGCGTGTCGGCTCTGCTATCGGTGAGCCCTTACTATAATAAGCCATCGCAGGAGGGCATCCGCCAACATTTCAAAAAAATTGCCGCTGTCTCTCCCCTTCCGGTGATTTTGTACAACGTGCCCGGACGCACGGCTTCCAACCTCACTGCCGAGACAACGCTCCACCTGGCACTGCACGACAACATCATCGGTATCAAAGAAGCTTCGGGCAACTTGGAGCAGTGCATGAAAATCGCGAAAGCAAAATCTAAAAACTTTCTATTGATCTCAGGCGATGACCTGTTCACATTACCTCTTTATTCCATTGGCGGAGCAGGCGTGATTTCAGTTTTGGCGAATGCCCTTCCCACAGTGTTCAAAAAAATTTCTGATTATTCGAAGGCAGGAAATTACCAAAAGGCTGCAACCGAAACTTTTCGACTTTTAGAAATCAATGGCCCGATGTACGAGGAAGGAAATCCAGTGGGTGTAAAATATTTGTTGAGCCTGATGAAAATTTGTAAACCGCACGTGCGCTTGCCATTAGTTGAGCCTTCGGCAGGATTGCGGAAGAAAATAGAACAAGCTTATGACCAAATAAAAAAAGGGTAACTCTCGCTACCCTTTCTTTGCAAATAGTTATTTACTATTTGCTTTCTTTATTTTTCAAATCTTGAACTTCTGCCCGAATGGCCTGCGCAATGTTTTTGAGGTCTTGCATCCCTTTCCTTACGCGGGTCCCGGCAGCACTGTTGGCCTTATTATAAAACTTGTCAGCATCGCCTTCGATAGAGGCAATCAAGGCTTTTAGTTCTTCAAATTTTTTCATTTTTATACGGTTTAGTTTTTGAATTTATTCTTTGCTAATGCCAAATTAAACAAAAACCTTCAAAAACAAGCTAAAAGGCCACCTTTTTAAAATTTCGTTACCGATACCAATTCCTCTTTGCGGTAAAAACCACTATCCAGCTTGGTTTTTAGGGCCGAAAACGCAGTCAACGTCTCGTTTACATCCTCCATGGTGTGCGAGGCTGTAGGGATAATCCGGAACATAATCACATCTTTGGGCACTACCGGGTAAATTATTACCGAGCAGAAAATGCTGTAGTTCTCGCGCAAATCCATGCTCATGTTGGCGGCCTCGCCCACACCACCTTTGAAGAGAACCGGAGTAGGTGGTGTTTGGGTTTCATTGATGGCGAACCCACGTTCTTTCAACCCACTCTTAATGGCCTTCATGATTTTTTGCAAGTTCGCTCTGAACTCAGGATGTTTTTTCAACAATTCCAATCGTTTCAGTCCACCAATCACCAAGGGCATGGGGATTGACTTGGCATAAATCTGTGAGCGTACCGAGTAGCGCAAAAATTTCAAAATCTTTTTATCGCCTGCTACAAATGCGCCAATGCTGGCCATCGATTTGGCGAACGTAGAGAAGTACAAATCGATTTGGTCTTGCACGCCTTGTTCTTCGCCTACCCCTGCACCCGTTGCGCCCATCGTACCAAATCCATGCGCGTCATCTACAAACAAACGGAAATTATATTTCTTTTTCAGTTCAACAATTCCTTTCAAGTCGCCCATGTTGCCGCTCATGCCAAACACGCCTTCGGTAATAACTAAAATTCCTCCGCCCGTTTCGTTGGCCAATTTGGTGGCGCGTTGCAGTTGCTTCTCCAAATTTTCCATGTTGTTGTGCGGGTACACAAACCGCTTGCCCATGTGCAACCTCACGCCATCAATAATACAAGCGTGAGATTCCGAATCGTAAACGATCACATCTTTGCGATCAACGAGTGCATCGATGATGGAGAGCACACCTTGATAGCCATAGTTGAGCAACATCACATCTTCTTTTTGTACAAACTCAGCCAATTGTTTTTCCAGTTCGAGGTGGTGCACCGAGTTGCCGCTCATCATGCGTGCGCCCATAGGTGCTGCCAAGCCATATTGCGCAGTGGCCTCGGTGTCGGCTTTGCGCACCTCGGGGTGGTTGGCCAAGCCCAAATAATTATTCAAACTCCAATTGAGTACTTCTTTTCCATTGAATTTCATGCGCGGCCCGATGTCGCCTTCCAGCTTGGGAAAGAAAAAATAGTCATCGGGCAGGTGCGAATATTTGGCCAATGGGCCTTCTTCCATGCGCAGTTTTTCAAATAAATCAACCATCGTTAGTAAGGTTCAGTTAATAATTTGGCAAAAATAGAAAAATTGTGAGGAAACTAAACCGATAATTGAAGACTGAAAATCAAAAACTCCCAGCCTTTGCAGGTGTTCTTCACCTGCAAATCTTTATTCATGCCAAAATTGAATGCGTGTTGGAGAAGAACTCCAACACTGGCGGAGTTTAATAATGGCGCAAAAATAGAAAATTTGTGGGAAACCTTAAGGTTAATGCGTCAACCGTTTTTACAAACAATTTTCTTTGTCTTAAGCACAAATTTTGAAATAGCCCCACTTAAGTAAACATAGTTCCACCACCAGCCCTTAATCGGCTTATGGGTCTCTTGCCGATTCATTCGTGGAAAATAACGGCCTAACTAAAAAGTATCGGCAGAATTTAAAGACTACTTTAGTGCGATAATTTTTGAGCAAACCACCTATCAATGGATATTAAAATTACGAAAACAAGAAATTCAAAACTGAAAGACATAGACTTTGATAATATTCCTTTCGGCAAACACACCTCCGACCATATGTTTGTAATGGATTATGCCGATGGACGCTGGGCTGATTTCAGAATCATTCCTTATCAAGGTTTTCTACTTGACCCTCAATCCAAAGCCTTACAATATTGTCAGTGTATTTTTGAAGGTATGAAGGCAACGATGGGTGCCGATGGGATTCCAAAATTACTACGCCCGGATTTGAATATTGAACGTTTTAATCTTTCGGCAGAGCGCATGTGTATGCCTAAGGTGCCAAATGATATTTTTTTAACAGCCTTAAAAGCGATAATCGCCTTAGAGATAAACTGGATTCCGAAAGCAACAGGAAGCGCATTATATCTGCGACCGACAATGATAGCAACGGAAAGTTCATTGGCGGTAAC
>JAYWDN010000038.1:0-17369 GCA_043780615.1 Bacteroidota bacterium
AAATTCTGCTTTTGTTTTCTCCTCTTGAAATTTGCCATAATAAACAGCCGTGGCGGTGCTACTCTGTGTATCCTGTATCCCTCGCGATGCAACACACAAATGGGTGGCTTCAATCCTGACGGCTACATCATCGGTTTGCAATGCTTCCTTTAAGCCAAAGGCAATTTGAGTGGTGAGGCGTTCTTGCACTTGCGGCCGCTTTGAATAATAATTGACAAGCCGGTTTATTTTTGATAAGCCGATAACTTTTCCGTTGGGGATATAGGCGACATGCGCCTTGCCGATGATCGGCACAAAATGATGTTCGCAATAAGAGTAAAGTGTGATATTTTTCTCAATCAGCATTTCATTGTAGTGATACGAATTGTTAAAAAGAGTGATCGCAGGTTTATTGGCTCGATCCAACCCGCTGAAAATTTCTTTCACGTACATTTTGGCCACTCGTGCGGGTGTTCCTTTCAAACTGTCATCGGTCAAGTCCAGGCCAAGTGTTTCCATGATGGCTTTAAAATGGTGTGCAATGATTTCCATTTTTTCCTGGTCATTGTATCTGTTACTACTAATGAGCAAGGGTGAGTTGCCAAGCTCTTCGGATTCAGTCAGAAGAAAATCACGATCGGCTAAAGCCATAGCGGAAATATTTTTAGACATCGGTATTAATTTTTGATGTTACGCAAAGACGCTGTTTTTAAAATTTCTATTTATGATTTACTTAGTGACTTGGTGTCTTTGTGGCTCAGATTTGTCTTTTTCATTTAGCCACGAAGGCTCAAAGTCACTAAGATTCACAGTTTGTGTAACATCCGTTAAAATTTATTGTTCGATGATAATTTGTGATTTCGCAACTCCAAGTTCCATCAGCATTTCCACCATTGTCGCTGTAAATTTTTCTGGGCCGCACACATAATAAAATTGTTTTCCTAACGATAGATGTTGTTTGAGCAGTTCGCGATCAATGCGTTTTCCCGCGCCACCAGACTTTGGTACTTCGATCACATCAAAATAATTTCCGCCCAGCATTTGTTTCAACTCATCTTTTAGTATGATGTCATCTTCGGTGCGATTGGCAAACAGCAAAGTATTTCCGCTCAATTTATTTTGCTCTTTAAGGTGTCGGAAGATGGCAATGAACGGTGTGATGCCAGCACCTGCTGCAATAAACAAACCAGCACCTTCGAAATGAATTGTGCCAAACACGTCATGTACGATCAACTTATCGCCAGCATTTACCTGAAGAAGTTTCTCTGTCATTCCCTCATGGCCAGTATAAATTTTAATAATGAATTCAAGATGGTCTGAATCTGGCAAACAAGTAAATGTAAAAGGTCGCAGTTCATTTTCGAGACCGGGCTTGTGAATAGCCACATCCGTAGCTTGCCCCGAAACAAAAGTGTATCCGTCAGGCTTCTCTACCACAAAACGTTTTACGTTGTGTGTAACAAAATCGGTTTGCAAAACTTTAACGATGTGGTTTTTCATGTATTACTATTTATTGTTTAGGCCACATGGCCTGCATGCCGCAGTTCGACACGCAGGCGATGTCAAATATAATTCCTTAGGTATGTTTTGCTGATGGGCATTTTACGCGGCTCTCTTTGAACCGAAACTTTCAATTAAGCCTGTGAGTCTGGAGAGTGTTAATGCACCAATAGCAATCACTAAGTCGCGAACAGCAACGTCTAGGAAACGGCCGCTGGCAATCAAGCTCAAGGCGATCAGCACAAGCCAAGCACACACTACCAAAGCGCCTAGTCTGGGTTTGATCAGCACCAATATACCCGCAACGATCTCGATCACACCAACGATCATCATGAAGGTGGTGCCACTAAAAGGCAGCATGCCTGCCAATGTCGGGTTGAGGTATTCTGGCCAGGTGGTCAGCAGGTTAGTAAACTTATCGGCCCCGGCCACAATGGGTACGATTCCGTAAGTGAATTTCATGAAGACTTGAATGTCTTTCAGTTTTTTTTCGATGATGTCCATGGTGTTTTTGTTTTTTGTTTCCCTTTAGAGTGGGGCGCATCGAAAGGGTTACATTTTTTTTGAGTGCCACCCTCACCCCATTCTGGTTTGCGCGCTTGAGCTATCGTAGAACTTCTTTCCCTGGGGAGAGAGGAGAGCAAATCGTTCGGTCTTGCAAAATTTGGAGGGGTGAGGGAGTTTACAAAAACTGTCGTACTCACCAAACTTTTCTCAACAATAATTTGTAACCTTTCTTGATTACCTTACTCTATACTTAAACGCAGGTAGCACCGTCCAACATGATGAAGCAAAAAATAGATAGCACGACAGCATCCCTTAGCGATGGGGAAATTGTGGAACGGGTACTAAAAGGAGAGAAACACTTGTTTGAAAGCTTGATGCGCAAGTTCAATCTCCGCTTGTACCGCATGGGCATGGCCATTATCAATGACGACAAAGCGGTGGAAGACGTGATGCAAACGGCCTACCTCAATGCGTATTTGCACTTGGCCGATTTTCAAAAGAAATCAAGTTTCGGCACGTGGCTGACGCGAATATGTATCAATGAAAGTTTGTTGTTTGCGAAGAAAAGAAAAACACAACGACAAGCGCTTATCGATAATCCTGAAATCACTTATCACCATGAAACACCTTTAAACGGTCTTATGAACAAAGAATTGAAAACCATACTCGAAAAATCTATTGCCGATCTCCCCGAAAAATACCGGCTGGTATTTGTGATGCGCGAGGTAGAGGAAATAAGTACGAGCGAAACGATGGAAGTGCTTAGCCTCAGCGAGTCGAACGTTAAAGTTCGGTTAAACCGCGCCAAAGAAATGCTGCGGAGTGACTTGGGCAAACATTACAAGTCATCGCAGATTTATGATTTCCATCTCAGCCGGTGCGACCGGGTGGTGAATTTTGTAATGAACCAAATCTGACTAACTATTTCTTCTTCGGCACAGGATCATACCCACTTGTTCCCCACGGATGGCAACGCGCAATTCGTTTCATGCCAAGCCATGTTCCTTTCAACGCGCCCCACTCCTGAATGGCTTCGATCGTGTATTGCGAACACGATGGCGTATGCCGACAATGTGCACCGAGCATCGGTGAGATTGACAGCTGGTAAAAGCGGATGGGGAGTATGAAGATTTTTTTTAGCATTTAGTTTCTGATCCCTGGATTCTGGTAACTATAGTTTCAAGTGTCCAGCAACCAGTATCAAGAATCAATCTCATAACTCATCTCTCCATCCTTCCCATCTTTTAATTGAATGCCAATTGCTTTCAGGTCGTCACGGATTTTATCGGAGAGTGCAAAATTTTTGTCGGTGCGTACTTTTTTTCTTAAGCCAATTAATACATTGATCGTTCCTTCTAACAAATCGTTGTTGCCTGTGGTTTCTTCTTTTAAGCCTAACGCATCTTCCATGAAGGAGATGTATGTGGTTTTAAATTTCTCAAACACTTCTGCGCTTACTTGTTGCAATAATTCTTTCTGACTTACCCACGTGTTGATCTGAGATGCCATCTCAAAAAGCACGGCCAATGTTTTTGCCGTGTTGAAATCATCGCTCATGGTCTGATAGCACTGATCGATGAGGCCAAGAATATTTTTTTCTGATTCGGTATCGATGTTTTTGCTTTCCGTGTGGGCAAGGCTTTTAATCAATGCCAATGCATTGTTCAATTTCTTAAACCCTTTCTCGGCCGCGTTCAAGGCTTCGTTCGAAAAATCAAGCGTGCTTGAATAATGTGACTGCAGCATAAAAAAGCGCACCGTCATTGGGCTGTAGCCTTTTTGCAACAACGGATGACTCCCCAAAAATAATTCGGAAGGCAAAAATGAATTGCCCAGCGACTTGCTCATCTTCTGTCCATTTACAGTGAGCATGTTCGAGTGGATCCAATATTTTACAGGACTCTTTCCATTGGCCCCAACAGCTTGCGCGATCTCGCATTCGTGGTGTGGGAATTTCAAATCCATCCCGCCACCGTGCAGATCAAACGTCTCGCCCAAATATTTTGTGCTCATCACCGTGCACTCGATGTGCCAACCCGGAAACCCTTCGCCCCAAGGCGAAGGCCACTGCATGATGTGCTCGGGCGATGCTTTTTTCCAAAGCGCAAAATCAATCTTCTCACGCTTCTCATCTTGACTGTCCAGGTCGCGGCCGCTTTCCATCAGGTCTTCAATATTCCTTCCCGATAAAATCCCGTAGTGATGGGATTGATTATATTTTTTTACATCGAAATAAACAGAGCCATTCACTTCGTAAGCCAATCCTAACTCAATTAATTTTTTGGTGATGTTGATTTGCTCAACAATATGTCCGGTAGCCGAAGGCTCAATGCTCGGTGGCAAAATATTGAAGTGCCGCATCACCGTATGAAAATCTTCGGTGTAGCGTTTTACAATCTCCATCGGCTCCAATTGTTCGAGCCGCGCCTTCTTGCCGATCTTGTCTTCGCCCTCATCGGCATCGCCCACCAAGTGGCCTACATCGGTGATGTTGCGCACATAGCGCACCTTGTAGCCAAGAAACCGGAAGTAGCGCGAAATAATATCGAAGCTTAAAAAAGTTCGCGCATTGCCAAGGTGTACATAATTATAGACCGTTGGCCCGCACACATACATGCCCACAAAGCCCGGCACGATCGGTTCAAATTTTTCTTTTACGCCCGCGAGCGAGTTGGACAAATGGATCGGATATTTCTCGTAGAGCTTCATTTGCGATAAGCAAGGTTCAAAATTAGCATTTATGTTGAGAGAAGTTTTAAAATATCTGTGTTGATCTGTGTCCTCTGTAGCTGTAATATGGTAGCCACGGATTACACGGATTGACATAGATTTGCTTGGCTCAATGGGTTAATTGGGATATTAAAAAACGGAATACAATTCCTTCCCAAAATTTTGGTATTTAAAAAATTGTAGATATTTGAGCCCTATCAAAGAAAAAAATACCACATGTCGAAGAATTTAGTGATTGTAGAATCTCCCGCGAAAGCGAAGACCATTGAAGGTTATCTGGGCAAAGATTATAAGGTGGCATCGAGCATGGGCCACATCCGCGATTTGATCAAAGGCAATGGCGCCATCGATGTCGAAAATAATTTTGAGCCTACGTATGAAGTCTCGCCCGAGAAGAAAGACGTCATCAAAAACTTGAAAGCACTGGCCAAGGATGCAGAGATGGTTTACCTCGCCTCCGATGAGGACCGCGAGGGAGAGGCGATCTCGTGGCACTTGAAAGAAGTGCTTGACCTTAATGATAAAAAAACACGAAGGATTGTTTTTACCGAGATCACGAAGAATGCCATTCTTAACGCGATCCAAAACCCACGTGGCATTGATATTGACTTGGTGAATGCGCAGCAAGCCAGGCGTTTGCTCGATCGGCTTGTAGGTTTTGAGTTGTCTCCCATTCTATGGAAAAAAATTTCAACAGGGCTGTCGGCCGGGCGTGTGCAAAGCGTGGCCGTGCGGCTGGTGGTGGAGCGCGAGCGCGAGATCGAAAAATTCGATACCAAGTCTTCGTTCAAGGTGGCCGCCATTTTTGATTTAGGAAAAGGAAAACATCTTTCGGCCGACTTGCCCGAAAAATTTGAGAGTGAAGAAGAAGCTTTAAAATTTCTGGAGTCATGCAAGGGTGCAAAATTCAGCATTGCCGATCTGCAAAAGAAGCCAGCAAAAAAATCTCCGGCACCTCCGTTCACCACCTCCACATTGCAACAAGAAGCAGGGAGAAAATTAAGTTTCTCTGTGTTGCAGACCATGGTGGTGGCACAGAAACTGTACGAGGCAGGAAAAATCTCGTACATGCGTACTGATTCGTTGAATTTATCAGACGATGCTGTTGCTGGCGCAACGAAACAAATTAATTCTGCCTACGGAAAAGAATTTGTTCATGTGCGTAAGTTCAAAACCAAATCGGCTGGTGCACAAGAAGCGCACGAAGCCATTCGCCCTACCGATTTCTCGGTAATGGATCCGGGCGGAGACCGCAATGCACAACGATTGTATGAATTGATTTGGAAGCGTGCCATCGCCTCGCAGATGGCCGATGCCGAATTGGAAAGAACAACAGCAGTCATTAACATTTCAACCAGCCCGCGCCCGCTCACCGCGCAAGGTGAAGTAGTGAAGTTCGAAGGCTTCTTAAAAGTCTATCTCGAATCGCAAGACGATGAAGACGATGAAGAGAGCGGCAACGTGTTGCCACCCCTAGCGGTAGGGCAAGCACTTGAATTAAATGAGCTATCGGCCACCCAAACTTATTCGCGCCACCCCGCGCGCTATGCCGAGGCAAGCCTTGTAAAAAAACTGGAAGAGCTGGGCATTGGCCGCCCTTCTACGTATGCGCCAACGATTTCTACCGTGCAGAAGCGTGGCTATGTAGTGAAAGAAAGCCGCGAAGGAAATGAGCGCAGCTACAAAGTGCATTCGTTGAAGGAAAATAAAATTGCTTCGAACACGCAGACTGAAATCACAGGAACAGAAAAAAATAAATTGTTCCCTACCAACATTGCGATGATCGTCAATGATTTTTTGGTAGAACACTTTCCAGACATTACCAACTATTCTTTTACCGCTGAAATAGAAAAGGAATTCGATGAGATCGCCAGTGGCAAACTGAAATGGCAAAAGATGCTCGATGGTTTTTATAGACCATTTCATAAGACCGTGACGAAAACGGAATTGGTGGAGCGCTCGTCCGTGCAAAACAAAAGCCGTGAGTTGGGGGTTGACCCGAAGTCGGGAAAAAATGTGTACGTGAAGCTCGGTAAGTTTGGAGCGTACATTCAAGTAGGCGAAAATCCGGATGACAACGGAGGCGAGAAACCAAAGTTTGCGGCACTGCGCCCCGGCCAGTTCATCGAAAATATTAAGCTGGAAGATGCTCTTGAGTTGATGAAAATGCCGCGCGACCTCGGCATGTTTGAAGAGTTGTCCGTGGTGGCCAACATCGGAAGGTTTGGGCCATACGTATTGCACAACAAAAAATTTGTGTCCATCCCGAAAGGAGAAGATCCGTACATCATCACGCCAGCGCGTGCTGTGGAACTGATTCAAGCCAAGCGCGAAGCCGATGCGAACAAAACGATAAAGCTGTTTGATGAAAACCCCGACATTCAGATTTTGAACGGACGCTTCGGCCCGTATATCAAAGCCGGAAAGAAAAACGTAAAAATTCCGAAAGGAAAAGAACCTGCTGAGCTCACTCTGGAAGAATGCGTGACCCTCGCTGCCAATGCACCAGAGAAGAAGGGGAGGTTTGGTGGTTTTAAAAAGAAGAAGGCGTGAGGTGATTTGGATTTTACTATTGAATTGCAAAGAGGCTCTGGTATAGAGTCTCTTTTTTATTGGTGCTACTGCAATTTTGTGTGTGAAGGAATTAAGAACAAAAAATAAAATTGGATGAAGTGTGATAAAAGAAAAAGGGAAGCGATCCTAGATTGCTTCCCTTCCTAAAAGAATCAGCGTTGCTGATTACTTCTTCTTCTTAGCAGCCTTCTTTGCTTTCTTGGCTGCTTTCTTAGCGGGTTTTTTTGCCATAGCGTTTTAATATTTTGGTTTAAAACTGTTCGAAAGGTATAATAAAAAATTAATCCACAAAAATATTTCGCAATTATTTTTTTATTTATAAAAAAAAATCAAGTGATGATTTTTCCAGTGCACGTGATAAAGGCATCATGCAGGGCATCAAAAAATATTTACTTCGGGTGTCAGTGTGATCGAAAATTTTTCTTTTACGGACTCAATAATTTTCATCGCAAACTGAAAAATTTCTTCTCCGCTCGCGCCTCCAAAATTGACAAGCACCAAGGCTTGCATCGCATGCGTGCCCACGCGCCCATTTTTTTTCCCTTTCCATCCACACTGTTCAATGAGCCATCCTGCGGGTACTTTAACTTGCTGATTTGCAGTAGGATAGTGAGGCACGACAGCGAATTCATTTTTCAATTGTTGATAACGTTGCTCAGTGATTTCGGGGTTCTTAAAAAAGCTTCCGGCATTGCCAAAGGCAACATAGTCGGGCAATTTTTCTTCTCTGATCTTGATCACGGCATCACTCACTGATTGGATGGTTGGTTGGGTCACGTTCATGTGCTTCAACGTGTTGGTGATCGCACCGTAAGTGATGTTGAGTTGATGATTTTTTTTGCTCAATGTTAAAGTAACACTTGAAATAAAAAACTTTTCTTTGAACTCGTTTTTAAAAACACTTTCGCGGTAAGCGAAGCCACATTTGCCTTTGTCGAGCTCAATCATCCCACCCGATAGGATGTCAATCACTTCAACTTTTTCGATTACACTGCTTACTTCAACACCGTATGCTCCGATGTTTTGTATCGGTGCCGCACCAACGGTGCCCGGTATCAACGACAAATTTTCTATTCCACCCCAGTGGTGTTGCACACAATGCAGTACCACGTGATGCCATATCTCCCCTGAACCAATACGAAGTGAAATTTTCTCATCGGTTTCACTCACCACTTCCATTCCTTGTATCTGATTGTGGATCACGAGCCCATCAAAATCTTTGGTGAACAATACATTGCTCCCCTTGCCAAGAAAAATCCGCTTTTCATTTTTAAAGACATCGGCCTGAACCAACTCTTGAAATTGATCAGATGAAGTGACTTCACAAAAATATTTTGCTAGCACATCGATGCCGAAGGTGTTGTAGGGTTTAAGACTGACATTTTGGTTGACCGCGATCATAAGTGTAAATCAGGGATGAAAGAATGGAATAAAAATCGTAATTCAAAAATTGTACTTTGTAATTTTACAAGATGAAACTGATCGAATGCCCACGCGATGCCATGCAAGGCCTGGATGGATTCATTCCAACGGAAACGAAGGCCAAGTATATCAATCAATTGTTGAAGGTTGGTTTTGACACGATTGATTTTGGGAGTTTTGTTTCGCCCAAGGCGATTCCGCAACTGCGCGACACCGCAGACGTGCTGAGCAAACTCGACCTTACTTCATCGAAATCAAAACTGCTGGCCATTGTGGCCAACACGCGGGGCGCTGAGGAGGCGGCAACGTTTGATGCGATCACCTACCTCGGTTTTCCACTTTCCATTTCTGAAACCTTCCAGCAGCGAAACACCAACAGGTCGATTGCCGAAGCATTGAAAACCGTTGAGGAAATTCAGGCCCTTTGCAAGCGAACCAACAAAATTTTGGTGACCTATATCAGCATGGGATTCGGCAATCCGTACAACGACCCCTATGATGTGGGCGTGGTCGAAAAGTTTTCTTTACTGCTTGCCGCCATGGGAATTGAAATCATTTCGCTGGCCGATACCATTGGCGTGTCGCAGCCCGAGCAGATCCGTTATTTGTTTCGCACCTTGGCAACGAAATTCCCTGAAATAGAATTTGGCGCACACCTGCATTCCAATCCCGCCAAGGCGATAGAAAAAATTGAAGCCGCATTTCTTTCGGGATGCAAGCGTTTTGATGGAGCGATCAAAGGATTTGGTGGCTGCCCGATGGCCGAAGATGAACTGGTGGGCAACCTCGCCACAGAAACAGTGATTCACTATTTGTCGAGCAAAAATGCTTTGCCAACTTTAGATCAAAAGGAATTTGCCAATGCATTGGCAATGGCCGATCATGTTTTCCCTCATTGATTTTTTTGAAACTTATTTCTTAGCCAACGCAAACAGCTTTCCCGGCAGCGACTTCACCACATTACCAAATTCAAGCGTGAGCAAGTGCGAGGCCAATTGGCTTGGCGACATCGAAGACTTGATGGTGAGTTCATCAATCATCATGGGTGAGTTCTTCTCTTTTAATAGAGAAAGGATTTTTTGCTCCTCAGCACTGAAGTTGCTAAAATCCATTGGAATACTCCGCTTTGGATGTGCTTCCTCCACTGACCAGTTCAGCAGGTACTCCAAATCTTTGACGGACGTGTAGATCACGGCCTTGTTGTTGCGAATGAGTTTGTTGCAGCCCTCTGAGTAGGTGTGGCCCAGCGAACCTGGCACAGCAAAGACATCTTTATTATACGTGTTGGCAATCTCGGCTGTGATCAGTGCACCACCCCTTTCTGCGGCCTCTACTACAATCAGCGCATCGCAAAGCCCGGCAATGATGCGGTTGCGTGCGGGGAAGTTGTGCGCATCGGGCTTGGTGCCAAAATGGTTTTCGGTGAGCAGTGCCCCGTGGCCAACAATCTTTTTTGCGGTTTCTTTATGCGCAGCCGGATAGATCACATCCATGCCGCTGCCCATAACGGCCAGCGTGGGCAAATGGTGCTTCAAGGCTAGCTTGTGCGCTTGCACATCGATGCCGTAGGCAAGCCCGCTCACGATCAATGCCCCGTGCGGCATCAGTTCTTCTACGATCCGCGTCACCATTTCTTTTCCATAGTCGGTGGCTTGGCGTGTGCCCACAATAGCTACCGACTTTGGATGATTGAGGTTGGCGTTGCCTTTATAATAGAGCAACGAGGGCGCGTCTTCGATTTCTTTTAAGCGTTGCGGGTATTTTTTGTCGGTGAAGAAAAGGATTTCGGCTTCTTCTTTCTCGGCTTTTTTGAATTCCTTTTCGGCTTGATGGAAAGTATTACCTGTTTTGATGGCTTCGGCAGTGACACGGCCAATGCCCGGGATTTTCAAGAGCTTTCCTTTCGGGGTTTTAAAAACCTGATCGGCCGAACCGCAATAGCTGACCAACTGCTTGACCAGATAATCGCCTACACCGGGAATGAAATGAAGCGCGAGAAAAGAGAGACGGTCTTGATCCATGATGAATCGTAAATCGTTATTAGTTAATTGGTTTGAATAGAAACTTTTAACGAATAACTTTTTAACAATTAACTATTGCAACTTATCCCGCACCTCGACCAAGAACTGGCGGATTTTTTTGAGCGAGTCGTGAATTTCCATTTTGTCTTTTACGGCACCATTGTCGTTTTTCAACATTTCTTTGGCGCCTTGCAGGGTGAACCCTTTCTGTTTTACCAAATGAAAAATAGTGCGCACGTTGTTGATGTCTTCCTTGGTGAACTGGCGGTTGCCTTTGCGATTTTTCTTGGGCTGGATCAGATCAAATTCTGATTCCCAAAAACGAATGAGAGAAGGGGCTACATTAAACTGCTCGGCTACTTCACCGATCGAGTAATATATTTTTTCTATCTCTTTTTCTTTGTAGGCCATGCAGCAGTAAGCGGTGCGTTGTTCACAACAACATCATGCAAAGTAACAATTCTTTAATCTTGGTACAACCGTGCTAAAAAAAATTAATCGACAAGCTATGCACATCACTTTGTGGATTTCCTGACCCAACCGTTGTCATCAATGATGAGATCACATTCTGGAAAATCACTTTTTGTAAGAGCTTGAATGTCTTTTAGCACTTGTTTCTGTGAATCTACTTTTACACCCGACATAAAAGTTTGTCGTGTAGAAGTGATGTGGGCTTTCAAAAATGATCCTTTGCGATTAGTATAGATTTTAATAATGGGAGACAGGCCGCTCACGCCCGATACATTGATGCCGCCATAGGTGCAGAAATTGCCAAGGCTGTAGGCGATGAATTTATTTTTATAAACTTCGATGGCGCGGGTCACGTGCGGGCCGTGCCCGAAAACCACATCGGCACCTGCTTCGATCACTGCATGGGCAAACTGATATACGTTGCCGCGATTTTCACCATAAAAAAATTCATCGGTGCGCGGCACATGTTGATGTTGTGGCCCTTCGGCTCCGCCATGAAACGAAACAATCACAATGTCTGCCATCGAATCCAAATGAGCGACCATTTTTTTTGCTATGGCCAAATCGTTGATGTTGTTCGATCCCGTGTTTGGGGCGAAGGCCACAAACCCATATTTAACTCCTGTCTTTTCAAAAATAGAATAGGGTTTAGAAGTTTGGCCTGCATGATAAAGCCCCACGTTCTCCAATGTTCTGATGCTGCTTTCTTTTCCCTGTTGCCCAAAATCCCAGGCGTGATTGTTGGCCAAACTCATCGCATCAAAACCTGCGCTTACTAAATTTTGAACGTAGTTCTCGGGACTTCTAAAGACATAGCAGACTTTTGGGTCGCGACAGGTTTTAGGAATGCCACCTTGATTTAATAAAACCCCTTCGAGGTTTCCGATGGTGAGGTCAGCATTTTTTAAGATTGGCTCTACCTCTTTCATCAGCAATCGCCCATCTTCTGGAGGCAGCCCCGCGCGATCGGGATAATTGCTCCCCATCATCATGTCGCCAACACCAATGATCGTAATCGTATCTTTTGCTTGAGCTTGAAGCTGCTGGTAAAGAAGTAACAGGACTGAAAGAGTAAACAATCTTTTCATGTGAAAATTGAGTAAGCAAAGAAAAGAATTTTTAAAACTCAGCTGTGAATCAATCCAACGAAATGGATTCTTTACTTCCCAGCGCAATCAGTTTTTCGTACTCTTTGTTATTGAGGTCGCGCTGAAAGAAACTGATCGGGTTTACAAACTTGGTTTGATAGAGTACTTCATAGTGAAGATGATTGCCAAATGAATGCCCAGTATTACCTACATAGCCCAACACTTGTCCGCGTTTTACTTTTTGCCCAACCGATACTATGAATTTTGCCATGTGTGCATAGCGCGTTTCAAAACCGTAGCTATGATTGACGAAGACAACATTCCCATAGGTAGTGCCACCATTGGCGTACGTCACGATGCCATCACCAGTGGCGTAGATCGGACTTTTGTAAGGTGCGGTAAAATCCAGTCCATTGTGCGGACGAGAATAGCCATCCTGTGGGAGCATACGTTCACCGTAAGTCAAATAAAGATGGGTCAACTCTTTATTATTGATCGGTTGGATGGCAGGGCGCGCAGCCCATTGTTTTTGTTTTAAAATAAAAGTCTTTTTTAATTCATTCATCGAATGCGTTTCCACCGTCAACCGGTTTTTTATTTTCTCCAAAAAGTCCAAGGCTGATTTAATAATGGGAAGTTCCACCTCGGCACTTTCTTTTTCACGACCACCCGTTCCGGCTTCGCGCTGGGTAGAAGAAAGAGGCTCCATTCCAAAGATTACCCTGAAATTCAGATCATCATTTTTTTCTATTGCTGCCAATTGTTGCGAAGTTTTTTTCAATTGCGAATGGATCACCTGCCACTCGTTTTTTAGCTTTTGGTTTTCTTCAAGCTTGTTGACTTCGTCCAACAGCGGGAAATTATAATTGTAGTAAAACAGTCCGGCCAATCCAATCAAAAATGAAATACCCAGAAACTGAAGAGTCTTTTTTGCAAATGCCTTGGGCGAAACCACAATGGGTTCGTATCGGCACGCTTCGGCATTATATCGGTAATGCATGGCCATCAGTCGAGCGATTGGTTTTGCATTTTACTCTTCACCACCAACCGTTGGTGCTGTGCCGGGCTGATCGACTCTATACTATAAGTGAGCGGGTCAATATTTTTGCTGTAGCGAATCAGTTCATAGTGCAAATGGGGCGCCACGGAGCCGCCCGAAGAACCCGTCAGCCCGATCACCTGGCCTTGCTTGATTTTTTGCCCCCACGTTACCGAAATTTTTTCAAGGTGCGCATAGCGCGTCACCAGTCCGTGGCCGTGGTCGATCTCAATGTAGTTTCCAAAGCCCGCTTCTACGTTGCTGTTGCTGAACGATGCCACCGTGCCATTGCCAGTCGCCAATACTTCAGTGCCCGTGGGCAATGCAATGTCGAGGCCATCGTGGTGATAGTTGCCTTTGTGAAACGGATTGATGCGTGTGCCAAAGCCCGACACCAAATTGTATTCACTCAAATTATTGACGGGTGCGATCGAAGGCAAGTTGGCCATCATGGGCAGGTCTGTTTTCGTTACGTGCAGACGGTCGCCAAAGAAATTGTTTTTGTTTTTTGTTTTGGCACGGATCAAATCGAAATTGCCCTCGATCTTTTTCATCTGCTCGTTGAAAAGTTCATCGTTCGTTGCCAACAGCTCATTTTCGTTTTTGGGCTGCACCGCAGGAATTTCAGCGGGGGCTTCGAAAACCTTTTCGTGCAGTTGCTCTTCTTCGGTTTTTAATTCGCTCAGCAACGTATTGGATTCCGTCAATTGCGAAGCCAGCACCACTTTGTATTCGGTCAGCGATTTGTTTTCGGCCAGTAGCGATTTCTCCAACTTCGTCTCGATCAGAATGTTTTGGAGCAAATTGAGGCCGATAAAAAATGCGAGGCCGAAAGAAGTATAGGCCAAAACTGAAACGCCCGCCCGCCAAAACGAAAACCTTGAACGCTCGTAGCGCAGGGTCTTGGGGTTGTAACGAAATTGTGGGCGTTTACTCATGCTGCGTGTACCGTTGGTTTGATATGTTCAATAATATTTTCGGCAGCCTTCATTCCTTCATTGATTACCCCATAGCTGGTTTCACCTTCGTAATACCCATTCAAGTGAAGCACATTATAAGTAGTGTTGAACTCAGCCAATAGTTTTTTGTTTAACACAGCAAGCCCCTTGCGGAAACTATCAACATTAATCCTCGCCCCTTTTTTCCTTACGGGCTTGCCTTTCATTTCCAAATAGGTTCCCACCGCAAGCAACACTCCGTTGTAGGCCGTGCCCGATGCGGTGCGCACATACTTGGCATCTTGGTAATGATTGTCTTCTTTGTTGCCTTTGGTGCGCAGCATCTCCTTGGCATTGTCGATGTACCTGACAGCCTCCCGATATCGGTTCTCACGTTCTTTGATGCTCATTTTCTTTCTACGTTTTCAAACAAACCTTCCTTTTCCTTTTATAATGCTTCAAGGAAGGCTAATTTTGACCTTTTGTTTGAGATCAATCTTGCAAGATAGAAATTTTTTAAAAGTATAAAAGCGTGGAATCGATGGACAGTGCAACGATCAGAAAGAAGTTTTTGGATTTTTTTGAAAGCAAGGGCCATAAAATTGTGCCTTCGGCCCCGTTGGTTTTGAAAAACGACCCCTCGTTGTACTTCACCAACTCGGGCATGGTGCAGTTCAAAGACAATTTCTTGGGCAATGCCGCGCCTCCATATAAAAGAGTAGCCGACACACAAAAATGTTTGCGCGTGAGCGGTAAGCACAACGACCTTGAAGATGTGGGATTGGACACCTATCACCACACCATGTTCGAGATGCTCGGCAACTGGAGCTTTGGCGACTATTTCAAAACAGAAGCCATCGCCTGGGCGTGGGAGTTGCTCACCGAAGTCTATCAACTTCCCAAAGACCGATTGTATGTAACCGTTTTTGGTGGCGACAAAATAGACAACCTACCCGTAGATATTGATGCAGAAAATTTTTGGAAGCAACACATCAGTGCCGATCGCATCCTTTACGGAAACAAAAAAGATAATTTTTGGGAGATGGGTGAGCAAGGCCCGTGTGGACCGTGTTCAGAGATTCACATCGACTTGCGCACCGAGGAAGAAGTAAAAGCAAAATCTGGAAAAGAATTAGTGAACAACGATCATCCGCAAGTGGTGGAGATTTGGAACTTGGTGTTCATGGAGTTCAACCGCAAAGCCGATGGCTCGCTCGAAAAACTTCCCGCACAACATGTGGACACCGGCATGGGCTTTGAGCGGCTGTGCATGGCCATTCAGAAAAAGACTTCCAACTACGATACGGATGTGTTCCGTCCGTTGATGAATTTCATTGCGCTTCATGCTGACAATTATAAATATGGAACAGATGTGAAGAAAGATATTGCGGTTCGCGTAATGGCCGATCATATTCGCGCAGTTGCTTTTGCAATCAGTGATGGACAACTACCCAGCAACACCGGAGCAGGCTATGTGATCAGACGGATTTTAAGAAGAGCAGTGCGCTACGGATTCTCATATTTGAATTTTAAAGAACCGTTCATGCATCGGTTAGTGCCGCTGCTGGCGCAGCAGTTTAAAGATGTTTTCCCCGAGCTGCACAAGCAAGAAGATTACGTGACGCGCGTGGTGCATGAAGAAGAGATTTCTTTTTTGAGGACTTTGGAGAAAGGAATTTCTTTAATGGATACGATAATTCAGTTTGTATTACAAGGTGATAATTCAATTATAACAAACAGTCAGATAATAAGGGAATATCTGGACGGTGGAACTGGGCTTGGTGGGACTGATTCGGAGGGCAACAAAGTTATTGCTGGAGATATTTGCTTTGTTCTTTTTGATCGTTTTGGATTTCCATTGGATTTAACTCGATTAATTGCGAAAGAAAATGGTTTTTTGGTTGAGGAGGATGGGTTTCAGGCACAGATGAATATTCAAAAATCTCGCTCCAAAGCTGATGCAACAAAAGAAACTGGCGATTGGGTTTTAATTGGCCAAGATCAAAAAACGGAATTCATTGGCTATGAACAATTGGAAAGCGAAATCAAAATCGTCAAGTACCGCAAGATCAAACAAAAGAACAAGGAGCTTTTTCAATTAGTGTTTGATAAAACTCCATTCTATGCCGAGAGTGGTGGGCAGGTGGGTGATACCGGTGTGATCGAATCGGTGAACGAAAAGATTTTTATCATTGATACAAAAAAAGAAAATGAACTGATCGTTCACCTTGCCGAAAAACTTCCCGATAGTTTCAATTCTATTTTCCTTGCAAAAGTTGACAGTCGTAAGCGCGAACTGACCAAGGACAACCACTCGGCCACGCACTTGCTTCACGCTGCACTTCGCCAAGTGCTGGGCAAGCATGTAGAACAGAAAGGATCGTTGGTGAACGAAAAAATATTGCGCTTCGATTTTTCGCACTTTGCCGCGATGACTTCTGTTGAAATCGATAAGGTAGAAACAATCGTCAATGAAAAAATCCGTGCCAACATTCCCTTGAACGAGCAGCGCAACGTGCCGATCGAGCAAGCGAAGTCGCTTGGCGCGATGGCGCTGTTCGGTGAAAAATATGGCGACTTTGTCCGCGTGATTACATTCGACCCAAAATTTTCGGTAGAACTTTGTGGCGGCACACACGTGGCAGCTACCGGAAACATTGGGTTGTTTAAGATCATGGCCGAAAGCTCGGTGGCGGCTGGTGTGCGCAGAATTGAAGCGGTAACGGCCGAAGGTGCGCAAGAGTTTGTGAACGGATCGCTCGCGTTGTTGAATGAATTGAAGGTGCAATTGAAGAACCCCAAAGACGTGACGGCCTCGCTGCAAAATTTGATCGAGGAAAAACATTCACTCGAAAAGAAACTGGAAGGGATGGATCAACAGCAAGCCAATGTGATGAAAGATGAATTAGCAAAGAAAGCAGTAAAATCAGATGGACACACATTGATTTCTGTGAAAGTGAGCGTGCCCAATGCCGATGTGTTAAAAAATATTGCCTATGCATTGCGCAACCAGTTTGATGATTTGCTGTTGGTGCTGGCTGCCGACATCGAAGGCAAACCTCAAGTGGCGGTGATGCTGGGCGAAAAATTGGAAGTGACA
>JAYWDN010000039.1:0-6701 GCA_043780615.1 Bacteroidota bacterium
ACTTCTAACTTCTAACTTCTAACTTCTATTTTAAAACGGATACCCAATCCCGATATTATAAATCACAGGCTCATGGTTGAGGTCGTATGGTTTAAAGAATTTTGCATCCCACAGCACAAAACGATTGCCCGCGGGGCGCGCAGGGTCCCATGCTTTGATACCCACATCAAATCGTAAAATCAAAAAAGTAAAATCAAACCGCAGCCCGAAGCCCGTGCCCACGCCAAACTCTTTGTAAAACTTATCCCAAGCAAAACTTGCGTTCGTGTTTGACGAGGTTTGCACCGACCACACATTTCCCGCATCAACAAAGAAGGCGTAGTTCACAAAGCCAACTAATTTCTGCCGCCACTCTATGCTTGCCTCCAACAAAAGTTGACCCGGTCTTTCGTAGCGATAATCAAAATACCCGTTGGAAGAAATATTGCTGCTTTGCGGGGGCGGGTCAGAACCAAGCCCCAGCCTGCGCGGCCGCCAGGCGCGCACACTATTACTACCACCAGCGAAAAAGTTTTTTTCGTAGGGCAACACACGATTGGAACTGTAAGCATAGCCAAAGCCCGAGTTGATACGATAGGCAAACGAACTGGTCTTGTTAATGACTTTATTTTTTCGAAGATCAAGACCAACCCTGAAATATTGATAAGGCTCAAGCCCTTGGTCGCGAATAATACTGGGCGAGTACAAATTCAACAGCGTGCCACCACTTTCAAGTGTAGTGCGAAAGAACGTAGAATTTTTTTGCGCCACTCCATAGTTGTTGTTCCATGTTAATGTAAAAATCATACTGCTCACATACGATGGCTTGAAGGCGTTGATCAAATTATTTCCTTGCTTTTGTAAATCTCTAAGACGAGCACCGAATTGCGCGCTTGTGTCTGATCTTATTATGCTCAGTGTGGCTGGGCTAAATGAAAATTGCAGTCGCCTTTGCAAGTCCCAAGTGTAAGTGGCAGAAACCGTAGAGATCGATCGCTGGTACTCGGGGCGATCGGTGTAGGTGTAGCCCGCCAATATTTTTGTGCGTGGATTATTTTTAGCGTATCGAAACGCTGCCGCGCTGCGGAAGGGAAATAGAAATTGTGGAAAAGTAACAGAGGTGTTTCCGCTTGCCTCGGTACTTTTATAAAATCCACCATCAGAAGTAACCGCAGCAACGCCTTCAAAGCCAAAGCGCCCGTTGATCTCCAAGATTTCTAGGCCACCAAATACATTTCTCTTTTTAAAATTAGAACTGATGTAGGGGCCTGGAAAACCTTGCGTCACAGTCATGCCTGTTTCATTACCCCACGTGTAGCGATCTAAAGGACTGGTGAAAAGATTGGCAACGAATCGGCCTCCGGTAGTATCGTAGTTTAGGTTTACAAACTTAAAATTGTCGAGGTTGGCAAGTTGACGTTGTGTGCTAAAAGTTTTTGTGCGGCTGTACAAACTGTCTTTGACAATGAACACCCGTTGCGCCAATATTTTTTTGCTGTACAATTGTTCATACGAACTGAACGTGATGTGGTGGAAAAACGAATTCTTCCTTTTAGTATCCCCTTTGTTGAGTGCCGCTACATCGGTGGTAAAAATAATGGAGTCAACCGTAAACTGCTTATGGTACCCGCGCCTTGCGGGGTTTAGAATTTCTATCTGTAGTTTAACCTTGTGTTTTTTTGCAGCGGTATCAATTGAAAAGTCAACAAACTGTTTGCTGAAATCGAAGAAGCCATTGTCTTTCAGAAGCAGATCGATTCGGTCGCGTTCTTTTCCCAACTTACCTTGATTGTAATCTTCCCCTTTCTTTAGCAAACTATGAGAATTATTTTTCACAATCAAGTTCAATACTTTCCTATCTGGGATATTATAGAAAATAGTATCGTACACAAACGATGGCCCAGGTGAAATTTGATATTCTACGGCTATTCGCTTCTTTCTAATTTCATGAAAAATTGCTCTGACCGTAGCCTTAAAATAACCATTGTTGAAAAGCAGTATTTGGATTCGGTCTTTGCTAAGTTGCATCCCGGCCGTGTCGAACACAGTTAGTGGTTCGCCCCACTGCATGAACAAATTTCCATTGATTATCTTTTTATTGATGGCATCGACCTTGTTTTGTTTGCGATACTGAAGGTTGGCGATGCGCTTTGCTTTTTTAGTAGCTGCTATTTTTTTATCGAACTTTGCTTCGAGCTTGACTTTCTTCTCCACAAATTTTTCGCGGTTATATTTTCTCTTGCCGAGGTAGTACATGCTCACCGTGATGCCCAGGCGGGCGTTGGTTTTCTGTACCAATAAATCCTTTAGCCCCTCTTGGCCGAACCCTTTGGGTGCCTTGATAGTTTGGCGGTACAACAACTTTTCATTTCCTTGAAGCCGCTTAGTGCTCAGGCAGCCGCTGGCAACGGTGGCAAGCACCACGAAGCAGCAATAACGAGTAGTTTGTTTCTTAAAAGAATGTGAAATGGTCTCCAAATCAAAAATTAAATTCGTCAAATCTCTGCAAGTAAAGAAATACCGAAAACAGGAGCAATCTTTTGTGGTGGAAGGCGCAAAAAGTGTGGCCGAACTTTTGCGGTCTGACTTTCACACTGTATGGCTGGCGGCCTCTGAAGGCTTTATAGAACGACACCAAAAGATTTTGTCAAATAAGAAAATTGAAGCAGTGACCGCCAATGCGAATGAACTTTCACAGCTTGGTTCTTTCCAGACCAACGATGCGGCCATTGCCATTGCGCAAATGAAGCCCAATGTTTTTCCACGTATTGAAAATGAATTTTGCTTAATGCTTGACGATCTGCGCGACCCCGGCAACTTGGGCACGATCATCCGCACAGCCGATTGGTACGGCATAAAAAATATTATTGCTTCGGAAGAGACAGCCGATTTTTATAACTCCAAAACGATCGGTGCTACGATGGGCTCGTTTTGTAGAGTAGCAATTTTTTATACCAATCCTCCTGAATTCTTTAAGAATAATTCTCTCCCCGTCTTTGGTGCTTTTATGGATGGGGCCGATGTGCATCAAATCAATTTCGGAAAAAGTGGAATGATTGTAATAGGAAATGAATCGAATGGAATTTCCGAGGAAGTAAGCCGATCGGTTCAGCATCGGATCATGATACCAAAAATAGGAAAGGCCGAGTCGCTCAATGCGGGCATTGCTACCGGAATTATTCTCGACAATATTTTCCGATCAAAAAAATGAACCACTTTGGTTAGCCGATTCTTCCGAAAGTTTTTTTGCGTTTTCTTTACCCAAGTACTTGTCGATGACATAATGGCCCGCATAAATCAACGGGGTGAGCAAGATGGCTACAGTGAATTTGTACAAATAGTTGGTGATGCCGATGGCTATTATCTGATCGTTCGAAAAAATTCCACTGAAGGCCAAATACAGCACCACAAAACTATCGATGAATTGCGAGACGAGTGTGGAGCCTGTAGCCCTCAACCAGAGCATTTTGCTTCCGGTGACCTTTCTCAGTTTTTGGAAAACAAAAACATCCACCAACTGACCGATTAAAAATGCGGCCAGCGATGACAAGATAATTCGTTGGCCTTGCCCCAAAATTTTGTTGAAGGCGAAATCCATGTTGAAATAATTTCCAGCGCCATCGGTGTTGTTGGCGTCCAACCACCATTGCGCGGGCGGAAGTCTAATTGTAAAAAATATAACTAAAAAAGAGTAGGAGATAAAAGCGGCTGCGAGGTAGCTGATGCGCTTCACTCCGGGCTTCCCAAAATATTCGTTGATCAAATCTGAAGTGATGAAGACCACGGGCCAGATCACCGCACCCGCAGTGAGATTGAAGTCCATAATGAACCCAAAAATATTCAAGTGCGCAGGCTCAAGGCCAAGGGTTTGCTCTCCTGAAAAAATTTTCACCCCGATTAATTCAGCAATGATGGCATTGGTGAGGAAGATGCCTGCCAGTACAATGAAAAGTTTATTTTTCTTTTGTTCGATGTTCAATTTTTTTTGAATTTATGAGTTATGAAATCGGTTCACTAAAAAAACATTGAGTACGCCTCGTATTTCTTCAATATTGTTTCGATTGAATTCATTTCCTTTCTTCGCAAAGATACCATGTTATGATTCCAAAGGGTTGGCTTTACGATCCACAATTTTAATCGTATAAGGAAAAGATAGTGCCCTCGATAGCGAGTTCTGTTTCCTTAAAAACAGATTTTGCTTCGTTGAGCAGCAAGTCAAGGTCTTTGTAGCGGGCAGAAAAATGACCGATCACTAATTTTTTTACCGATGCACGCTTGGCCATTTCTGCGGCCTGCTGTGCGGTGCTGTGTTTGGTCTCTATCGCTTTGTTGAGGTCGGCATGAACAAACGTAGCTTCGTGGTAGAGCAAGTCAACATTAGCAATCTGTGAAATCATCGCTTCGTTCCACGCGGTGTCTGAGCAATAGGCATACGAAAACGAAGGCCGTGGTGGCAGCGTGAAGTCTTCATTTTTGTAAAGCACATTTCCTTCTTCATCAACAATGTCTGCTCCGGTTTTTAGCGAAGCAATCTGCTGCAGCTTTATCCCATCGACTAGTTTCTCTTTGTTGATTTTTCGTGGCTTATTTTTTTCTTTGAAAAGAAAACCTGCGCATTCTAATTTGTGGATCAGTGGAATTGTTTCTACCGTGATCGCCTCGTCTTCAAATAGCGTTTGTATTTTACCGGCTTCGAAAGGATGAAAGATAGTCTTGTAGTTCAATGCTGATTTGGAAAGTCGTAACTGAAGGGTGATCAACTCGTCTAAGCCCGCAGTGCTGTACAAGTGCAGATCGCTCGTGCGCTTGAACAGGTGCATGGAAAAGAGCAGTGGCATCAGGCCGAGGTAATGATCGCCATGCAAGTGGCTGATAAAAATATGGTCGATCTTCTGCGGTGAAATTTGAAAACGCGCCAATTGCATTTGTGCGCCCTCGCCACAATCAATGAGGCAGTGTCGATTTTGTATGACGAGGTATTGCGAAGTAGGAAACCTACCGATGGCTGGCAGCGCCCCACTTGAGCCAAGGATGGTTAATTGAAAATTAGACAATTTGATAGAAGTTGATAATTTGTTGATTCGTTTATTGAACATTTCATTTTCAAATCAGCAAATTGCTCCAACTTCAAATTCGTTATTCCTTCTTCATGTCTTTTTCGATCTCGTGCATGAACACGGCATCAATGGCTTCTTCTACCGAAGGCAAAATGGTGAGCACGCTGTCGAGTTGCGAAATCTTGATGAGTTTCAAGGTGTGGTCAGAAAGGCAGGTCAACACAAAGATGCCCTCGTCTTCTTGCAAGATGCGATTGCCAACCAGCAAAGCACTAAGCCCGGATGAGTCGGTGTATTTTACTTCACTAAGGTCGAGAATGATGTTGTTTACACCTTCGGCATGAAGCGTGACCATCTCTGATTTCAACTGAGGTGCTGCATGGCTGTCTAATTTGTCCTCGTGCAGACGCAGCAGCGTGTATTTTTCTTGCTTGTCGATGGTGTACTTCATGGGGTAGGTAAGTATTTGCAGCTAAAATAATTCAATTTATCGAATTAACGATGGCTGCTTCGATTCGTTCTAAAATGTTGGAATAATTTATTTCTGTTGTCGTGCCGTCCATCATGTGATGGTAAAGTTCTTTGTAGCGGT
The DNA here is from genome assembly GCA_043780615.1 of Bacteroidota bacterium. GTDB lineage: Bacteria > Bacteroidota > Bacteroidia > Cytophagales > Cyclobacteriaceae > ELB16-189. Next base: position 5,629 of record JAYWDN010000039.1, read on the forward strand.
CAGCGATGGTGGCGACCACCGCATCGGTCATTTCAGGAACGTGCTGGCCTTCTTTTCCTTGAAATCCATTTTCGATCAGCCACTGGCGCACAAATTCTTTTGATAATTGTTTTTGTGGTTCGCCCGTTTGCTGTCGTTGCTCGTAGCCTTCCTTGTAAAAATACCTTGACGAATCGGGCGTGTGCACTTCATCGATCAAGTAAATCTTCCCATCGTGTTTGCCAAACTCATACTTAGTGTCCACCAAGATGAGATTGCGCTGCGCGGCCAGTTCGGTTCCTTTATCGTAGAGTTTCAGCGTGTACTCCTCCAACTGTTCGTAATCGTTTTTGCTCACAATGCCACGCTGCAAAATTTCTTCTTTCGAAATGTCTTCATCGTGGCCCACACTTGCTTTGGTGGTGGGCGTGATGATCGGGTGGGGGAGTTTGTCGTTTTCTTTCAAGCCATCGGGCAGCGGTACACCACAAATTTTTCTTTTGCCAGTTTTGTATTCGCGGGCAGCATGGCCAGCAAGGTAGCCTCGCACCACCATCTCCACGGCAAAAGTTTCACATTTAAAACCAATGGTCACATTGGGGTCGGGCGTGGCGATCACCCAATTGGGAACAATGGATTTTGTTGCATTCAAATTAAAAGCTGCAATCTGATTAAGCACTCTCCCCTTGTCGGGGATCGCGCGCGGGAGCACCACATCAAATGCGGAGATGCGATCGGTGGCCACCATCGCCATCGTATCGCCAAAAAAATAAACATCACGCACTTTGCCGCGATAAAAGCCAGTCTGGCCTTTGAAGTTGAAATTGGTTTCTTTGAGGGCTTGCATGCGTACAATACTATTTACGATTTATAAAGTGGACTTTGAAACTCTCTACTTTTTTTAAAGAATTAAATTCTGCGTCTCCAGGTATTTTAGAGTGCCTTTCATTTGGATGGTCAATGCGGCTCGTTTGATTTGCGGTGAATCATGTAGTACACCTCGCCTACATTTATCAATGAAACGTAGCTCTGAATGCCTTTTTATAATTGTAGCACAAATATAAAAAGGTAAGACGAAAAAATAATTATTTTTT